>CAZTUD010000038.1:256-15821 GCA_964616945.1 uncultured Prevotella sp.
ACCAGCATCTGCGGCGGTGAGCTTCTCGACCCGGCGCAGGGTCTGCCTGAAAGCGCATACCTGAAGCATGTTACGGCAAAGGAGCCGGAGGCAGAGCTGAGGATAACGTTCAAGAAAGGCGAGATTGACGCCGTAAACGGCGAGCATTTCGACGACAAGGTGAAGGCCATACAGAAGATAGAGGAGATTGGCGCAAGCTATGCCATAGGGCGCGACTGCAATGTCGGCGACACCATCATCGGCATAAAGGGTCGCGTGGGCTTCGAGGCTGCTGCGCCGAAGCTCATAATAGAGGCGCACCGTCTATTGGAGAAATCGACGCTGAGCAAATGGCAGCAGTATTGGAAAGACCAGATTGCCAACTGGTATGGCATGTTCCTGCACGAGAGCGAGTACCTTGAGCCGGTGATGCCCGACATGGAGGCTTTCCTCACGTCGTCGCAACGCCACGTCAACGGCACGGCGATTCTCAAACTGCGTCCCTACAGCTTCCAGACGGTGGGCATTGACTCCGACGACGACCTCACGAAGTCGAAGCTTGGCGAGTATGGTGAAATGAACCACGGCTGGACGGCGCAAGATGCCAAGGGCTTCATAAAGATATTGAGTACACCATTGAAGGTTTATTACGGAATACATCCAGATGAGCAAAGATAAGATAAAAGTAGGCATCTTCGGAGCAGCAGGTTACACGGGCGGTGAGCTGATACGGCTGCTTGTCAACCACCCGCAGGCAGAGATAGCTTTCGCCAACTCGGAAAGCAATGCGGGCAACCTTGTGGCGGATGTCCATGAGGGGCTTTATGGCGACACCGACTTGAGGTTCACCAGCGACATGCCGTTCGACAAGGCTGACGTGGTGTTTTTCTGCTTCGGCCACGGCAAGAGCGAGACTTTCCTGAAAGAGCATGACGTGCCGGCAGGAGTCAAGATTATTGACCTTGCGCAGGACTTCAGACTGAGTGCAGAGGGAAATGACTTTATCTATGGTCTGCCTGAGATAAACCGCAAGAAGATTGCCACGGCGCAGCACGTCGCCAACCCTGGCTGTTTCGCCACGTGCATCCAGCTCGGCTTGCTGCCGGCGGCGAAAATGGGACTGCTGACAAAGGACGTGAGCGTGAACGCAATAACTGGGGCCACGGGGGCGGGAGTAAAACCGGGGGCTACAAAACACTTCGCATGGAGGGTGGACAACATGAGCATCTACAAGGCTTTCCTGCATCAGCATGTGCCGGAGATAAGGCAAAGCCTGGAGCAGGTGCAAGGCCATTTGGAAGCAAGCATCGACTTCATTCCCTACCGTGGCAATTTCGCCCGTGGCATTTTCGCCACTGAAGTGGTTAGGACTGATGCCAACATTGAGACCATAGTGCAAGGCTACAAGGAGTTTTACAAGAATGAGCCTTTCACCCACTACGTTGACAAGCCGCTCGACTTGAAGCAAGTCGTGAACACCAACAAGGCACTTGTGCATTGCGATAAGGTAGATGACAAACTGCTCATAACTTCCTGCATCGACAACTTGCTGAAAGGTGCCGTTGGGCAGGCGGTGGAGAACATGAACATCATGTTTGGCATTGACGAGACAGCGGGGCTGAGGCTCAAAGCGAGCGCGTTTTAACAGCCCCACCCCGGCGGGCTTTTGCCCGCCTTGCCCTCCCTCACTTAGGGGGAGGGGATGATTGCACAGATAAACAAAAATAACAACAATGCTTCTATACCCCTTGACAGAAATCATCTCCTCCTCTAAATGGGGGAGAGGATAAAGGGGGTGGGGCTGCTACTTATTATGGAACTATACAAAGTATTTTCACTGTTCGACGTAAACATCGTCAAGGGCAAAGGAGCAAGGGTTTGGGACGACAAAGGCCAGGAGTATCTTGACTTCTACGGCGGCCATGCCGTAATAAGCATAGGCCACAGCCATCCTCATTACATCGACTGCGTTTACAAGCAGCTGCAAAAGATAGGATTCTATTCAAACAGCGTCATAAACAAGCTGCAGGAGGAGCTTGCCCACAGGCTTGGCAAGATAAGCGGCTACGACGACTACAGCCTGTTCCTGATAAACAGTGGGGCTGAGGCCAACGAGAATGCGTTGAAGCTCGCAAGCTTCCACAATGGGCGCAAGCGTGTGCTTGCGGCACTGCATTCATTCCACGGTCGCACGTCGCTCGCCGTAGAGGTTACCGACAACAAGAAGATAGTCGCGCCAATCAACGACCACGGCGATGTAACGTTCCTGCCTATGAACGACCTGCCCGCATGGGAGACGGAGCTTGCCAAGGGTGATGTCTGCGCTGTAATTTTAGAGTGCATACAGGGCATTGGCGGCTGTGTCATGGCGACAGAAGAGTTTGCGCAAGGCTTGGCTAAGGCCTGCAAGCAGTATGGCACGGTGCTTGTCTGCGACGAGATACAGTGTGGCTATGGCAGGAGCGGCAGATTCTTCGCCCACCAGTGGCTTGGCATCAAGCCCGACCTCATAACAGTGGCGAAAGGCATTGCCAACGGCTATCCGATGGGAGGCCTGCTCATTTCGCCAGAGTTCACGCCTGTCATAGGGCAACTTGGCACCACGTTTGGCGGCAACCACCTTGGCTGTGCCGCCGCGCTCGCCGTCCTTGACGTGTTCGATAAGGAACAACTTGTGAAGAACGCCGACGTGGTAGGCGAATATTTCCTTGACCAACTGCGGATGCTACAGCAGCAGAATGGCCATATATTGGAAGTACGCGGACGCGGACTGATGATAGGACTTGTGCTCGACCTTCCACAAAAGGAGGTTCGCTCGCGTCTCATACACGAGCAGCATGTCTTTACGGGTTGTGCGGGAACCAACATCCTCCGCATCCTGCCGCCGCTCATCATCACGAAGGCTGACGTTGACGACTTCATATTCAGGTTGAAGAACGTGCTTGCCGATTGACATACACAATAATGATGAAAATAGCAATTATTGGAGCAGGTGCTATGGGTGGCAGCTTTGCCGAAGGCTTGCTTTCCGACCCAACGTTCAATCCTTCCGACCTTACCGTAGCCAACCCACATGCTGGCAAGCTGGAGAGGTTCAAGCAGCTTGGGGCATCGGTTACTACTGACAACAGGACTGCCGTGGCCGATGCCGACATCATAGCAATAGTGGTAAAACCCTGGCTTGTGGAACAGGTGGTGAAAGAAATAAAGCCCGCCATAGACTATGAGCAGCAGATGGTCGTGAACATGGCGGCGGCCATACCGTCAAGCCAACTACTTGAATGGTTCGACGACAAAGGCAAAGCCCCCGTGATGTTCCAGGTGATACCAAACATCGCCATAGCAGTAAGAGCCTCCATGACATTCGTTGTGCCAGTGGGTGCAACGGAGGAGCAGATTGATGCCGTGAAAGGCTTGTTCGACAATCTCGGCGAGACGCTTGTTACCGACGAGCAGCATCTCGGAGCCGGCACCACGCTTGCCAGCTGCGGCATAGCATACGCCATGCGATATGTAAGGGCTGCCTCAGAAGGAGGGGTGGAGCTGGGCTTCAAGGCTGACGACGCAAAGGACATCGTATTGCAGACCTGCAAGGGTGCCGTGGCTTTGCTGCAACGCAGTGGCAACCACCCGGAAGCAGAGATAGACAAGGTGACGACTCCTGGCGGCCTCACCATAAAGGGACTCAACACAATGGAGCAATGCGGCTTCACCAATGCCGTGATACAGGGATTGAAAGCTTCTGTTAGTTAGGAATTAAGAGTTAGGAATTAGGAGGTAGGGATGAAACGTATAGTCATTAAGGTTGGCTCAAATGTCCTCGCCCGCCCCGATGGCAAGCTTAACGTGACGCGCATGTCGGCAATCGTCGACCAGATAGCGTGGCTCAGGCAGCACGACTATGAGGTGATACTCGTGTCGTCAGGCTCCATCTCGAGCGGCAGGGGAGAGCTGAAGGCTGACCGCAGGCTCGACAGCGTGCAGCAGCGGCAGTTGTTCTCTGCCATAGGGCAGGTTAAGTTGATAGGGCTTTACTACGACTTGTTTAGGGAATACGGCATAAGGATAGGCCAGATGCTCACGATGAAGGAGAGCTTCTCCACGCGCAACGAGTATCTCAACCAGAGGTCGTGCATATCGGTGATGCTTGAGAGTGATGTGCTGCCCATAATCAACGAAAACGACACGGTGAGCGTAACAGAGCTGATGTTCACCGACAACGATGAGCTTGCCGGACTGGTGGCTTCAATGATGGACGCGAAGACACTGGTAATACTGACCAACGTAGATGGCATCTACAATGGCGACCCAAAGGCCAACGGCACGCGAGTGATACCCGTGGTGAGCTACGACCGCGACCTTGGCGAATATGTGCAAGACACCAAGAGTGGCTTCGGGCGCGGAGGCATGATGACCAAGGCAAAGATTGCCCGTAAGGTTGCCGAAGAGGGCATAAGAGTTATCATAGCCAACGGACAGGCTGACAATATCCTCATTGAGCTTGCCCAGCATCCGCAGCAGACCATGCACACAGAGTTTCGGCCCAACCCCAACTCAACGTCGAGGATAAAGAAATGGATTGCCCACAGTGAGAGCTTCGCAAAGGGTTGCGTCTTTGTCAACGCCAAGGCGGAGGAAGCACTGAAGGGCGACAAGGCGGTGAGCTTGTTGCCTGTTGGCATCACGGATGTCGGCGGAGACTTCGAGGAAGGCGACATCATTGAGGTGATTAATCACGACGGCGATGTCATAGCCTTGGGTCGCAGCGGCTACAATGCCGCAGACGCGAGAAAGGCTATTGGCAAGCACGACATGAAACCCGTCATCCACTACGATTATCTTTATATGGAATAAAAGCCTTACCCCAACCCCTCCCCAATCTGGAGGGGAGTGATGACGCAGATAAACATTAACTATGTTACAACAATTTATAAACGCAAAGAAGGCAAGCCTTGGCTTGCAGATGATGACCGACGACCAGCGCAACGAAGTGCTGAATGCTGTCGCCGATGCCGTAGAGCGTGAGGCTTCTGTCCTGCTTGCCGCCAACGCCAGGGACTTGGCGCACATGGACAAGGACAATCCGATGTACGACCGCCTACAGCTCACGGAGGGCAGGCTGAAGGACATTGCAGCCGATATGCGCCACGTGGCAACACTGCCGTCTCCGCTTGGGCGCACGCTGAAAGACAAGGTGCTTGACAACGGCTTGCACCTGCGCCGTGTCAGCGTGCCTTTCGGCGTGATTGGCATGATTTATGAGGCACGCCCAAACGTTACTTTCGACGTGTTCTCGCTCTGCTTCAAGAGTGGCAACGTCTGCGTGCTGAAAGGAGGCAAGGATGCCGAGGAGTCGTGCAAGGCGGGCGTGGAACTAATAAAGAATGTTTTAAAAGAAAAGGGCATAAACCCGTCAGCCATAGAGCTGTTGCCATTCACCCACGAGGCAACTGGCGATATGTTGCAGGCAGTAGGCTATATAGACCTTTGCATACCGCGTGGCGGCAAGCGGCTTATAAGCTTTGTGCGCGACAACGCCAAGGTGCCGGTCATAGAGACTGGTGCCGGTGTGGTGCATTGCTATTTTGACGAATATGGCGACCTCGCGAAAGGGCAGCGCATCATAGACAATGCCAAGACACGCCGCCCAAGCGTCTGCAACACTTTGGACTGCATCATCATCCATTCAGCTCGTCTCCACGACTTGCCAGTATTGGTTGCGCCATTGGCGACAAAGGGCGTGAAGCTCCATGCCGACGGCAGGGCGTATAAGGCGTTAAGCGGAAATTACCCGTCCACCCTATTGGCACAAGTCACCGCATCTGCTCAAAAGGAAGAGGGTAATCAAAAATCTCAAACCTCAAATCTCAAGCCTCAAACTTCCATTTGGTCCACTGAATGGCTCAGCCTACAGGCGGGTGTCAAGACCGTTGACAGCCTTGACGAAGCATTGTGGCACATTGCCACTTATGGAAGTGGACACAGTGAGAGCATCGTTACTGAGAACAAGGACAATGCCCGCAAGTTCGAGCAGATGGTGGATGCGGCATGTGTCTATGTGAATGCCCCGACGAGTTTCACCGACGGCGCACAATTCGGGCTTGGGGCTGAAATAGGCATCTCAACCCAGAAGCTCGGCGCGCGCGGCCCTATGGCTCTTGAGGAGATTACGACCTACAAGTGGCTGATAGAGGGCAATGGACAAATTAGAAAATAATAGATTATGCACACATTTTTCAACGTACAGGACATCGGCGACCTGAA
This sequence comes from uncultured Prevotella sp., assembly GCA_964616945.1. GTDB lineage: Bacteria > Bacteroidota > Bacteroidia > Bacteroidales > Bacteroidaceae > Prevotella. Next base: position 6,500 of record CAZTUD010000038.1, read on the forward strand.
CGCCGCTGTCAAAGAAGCACTTGAGGTGAAAGCCCACCGCTTCGGCTACCAGCAGCTTGGCCAGAACAAGACGCTGCTGATGATTTTCTTCAACAACTCGCTGCGCACGCGTCTCTCAACTCAGAAGGCGGCAATGAACCTTGGCATGAACGTCATTGTGCTTGACGTGAACGCCGGGGCGTGGAAGCTTGAGACCGAGCGCGGTGTGATAATGGACGGGGACAAGAGCGAGCATTTGCTTGAGGCAATCCCCGTGATGGGCTGCTACTGCGACATTATCGCCGTGCGCTCCTTCGCCGGACTGAGCGACCGAGACTACGACTATGCTGAGACCATTGTAGGCCAGTTTGTGAAATACTCAGGCCGTCCCGTCGTGGCTATGGAGACGGCGACGGTGCATCCCTTGCAGGCGTTCGCCGACCTGATAACCATACGAGAGAAGTGGGAGGAGCTGAAAACTTTAAACTTCAAATCTCAAACCTCAAAGCCGAAGGTTGTGCTTACGTGGGCTCCTCACTGCCGCGCATTGCCGCAGGCTGTGCCAAACTCGTTCGCACAGTGGATGAATGCTGCCGACGTTGACTTCACCATCGCGCAGCCATACGGCTATGAGCTTGACCCGCAGTTCGTTGGAAACGCAAAGGTAACCTACAACCAAAAGGAGGCTTTGGAAGGTGCTGACTTCGTCTATGCGAAAAACTGGAGCTGTCCTGGCGTAACCAACAAGGCTGACTACGGAAAGATTTTGAGCAAGGACATGAATTGGACTATTGACACCGAGCACATGTCGTGGACCGATAATGGCTACTTCATGCACTGTCTGCCCGTGCGCCGTGGGCTCATCGTAACCGACGACGTGATAGAAAGCCCCCACAGCCTCGTAATTCCCGAGGCCGCCAACCGCGAGATTTCAGCCGAGGTGGTGTTGAAGCGTGTGTTGGAAAGTCTGGCATAAAGAGAGCTGCCAACATGGCATCAACAAACCAAAAAGCCCCGCACCCTGCAGCGTTAACTCACGCTGCAGGGTGTAGGGTTTTCTTTATTTATTACACATTCCTTATTTTAGCACCCCGAGTTCCTTGCCCACCTTTATGAAGGCGGCCACGCAGCGGTCGAGCTGCTCGCGCGTGTGGGCGGCACTGAGCTGCACGCGTATGCGTGCTTCGCCTTTCGGCACTACAGGATAGCAGAACCCCGTGACATAGATGCCTTCCTGTAGCATGGCATCGGCATACTTCACGGCAAGAGGAGCATCGTAGAGCATCACTGCGCAGATGGCGCTTTGCGTGGGCTTGATGTCGAAACCAGCGGCAATCATTTTGTCGCGGAAGTAGTTCACGTTCTCCACGAGCTTGTCGTGCAGCGAGTTGTCTTCCTTCAAAATCTTGAACACCTCTAAGCTTGCGCCTATGATGCCAGGAGCCAACGAGTTGGAGAAAAGATATGGGCGCGATGTCTGGCGCAGCATCTCTATTATCTCCTTGCGGCCTGTGGTGAAGCCGCCCAGCGCACCGCCAAAGCTCTTGCCGAGCGTGCCAGTGTAGATGTCTATGCGGCCGTAGGTGCCCATCTGTTCGCTCACGCCGTGGCCAGTCTTGCCCACTACGCCAGCCGAATGGCTCTCGTCCACCATCACCAGTGCGTCGTATTTCTCAGCGAGGTCGCAAATCTTGTCCATCGGGGCCACGTTACCATCCATAGAGAACACGCCGTCGGTGCAGATGATGCGGTAACGTTGTGCCTGCGCTTCTTTCAGGCAACGCTCCAGGTCGTCCATATCGGCGTTCTTGTAGCGGTAGCGCTTTGCCTTGCAGAGGCGCACGCCGTCGATGATGCTGGCGTGGTTGAGCGCGTCGGAGATGATGGCGTCCTCGTCGGTGAGGAACGAGCCGAACAGACCGCCGTTTGCGTCGAAGCAGGCGGCGTAGAGAATAGTGTCCTCTGTCTTGAAATAGTCACTGATGGCAGCCTCAAGCTCCTTGTGGATGTCCTGTGTGCCGCAGATGAAGCGCACCGACGACATGCCGTAGCCGCGGCGATCCATCATGTCCTTTGAGGCCTGAATGAGACGGGGGTCGTTGGCGAGGCCAAGATAATTGTTGGCGCAGAAGTTGAGTACCTCTTTCCCCTTTACCTGAATGGCGGCTCCCTGTGGGCTCTCGATGATGCGTTCGTCCTTGTAGAGGCCAGCCTCGCGCAGACCTGCTATGGTCTTTGCAAGATGTTCTTTTATTTTCCCGTACATAATTTTTAGTTAATTGGTTTACCACCACAAAGTAAAGAATATTTTTCCAAAACAAGAAATGATTTTTGGGATAACATGCGTGCATGGCCGATAAATTAAGTAAGTTTAATAATTAATATTAAGATATTAGCGGAAAAAGTAGTTATTTTGTACCGAAATTTTAACGCATTGTATAACTAAAAATCAGAGATGAAGAATATCCTTGTCATTGGATCAACCGGCCAGATAGGTTCGGAGCTGACATGTGAGTTGAGAAAACGCTATGGTGGTGAGCACGTTGTGGCAGGCTACATCAAGGGCGCGGAGCCAAAGGGCGAGCTGCTCGAAAGCGGTCCTGCCGAGATGGCGGACGTTACCGATGGTGAGATGATTGCCTCCGTGGTGAGGAAGTATCACATTGACGCAATTTTCAACCTTGCGGCGTTGCTGTCGGTGGTGGCTGAGAACAAGCCGCGGTTAGCATGGAAGATAGGCATCGATGGCCTGTGGAATGTGCTGGAGGTGGCGCACGAGAATGGCTGCCAAGTGTTCACGCCAAGCTCCATAGGCTCTTTCGGCCCGTCCACGCCAAAGGAGATGACTCCGCAGGACACCATACAACGCCCAGCCACGATATACGGCGTGAGCAAGGTTACGACAGAGTTGTTGAGCGACTGGTTCTACCTGAAATATGGCACCGACACGCGCTCTGTACGTTTCCCAGGCCTGATTTCGTATGTTACGCCTCCTGGTGGCGGCACCACCGACTATGCCGTAGACATTTACTATTCTGCCGTGCGTGGCGAACGCTTCTCATGCCCCATCCCCGACGGCGTGAAGATGGACATGATGTATATGCCCGATGCGCTTCACGCTTGCGTGCAGCTCATGGAGGCTGACCCCACACGGCTTGTACATCGCAACGGCTTCAACATTGCGGCGATGAGTCTGGAGCCAGAAGCCATCTATGTCGAGATAAAGAAGCATAAGCCCGATTTCGAGATGGTTTACAATGTTGACCCGTTGAAGAAGGCTATTGCCGAAAGTTGGCCCGACAGGCTTGATGATACTTGTGCACGCCAAGAATGGGATTGGGCACCGAGGTATGACCTTGCTGCCATGACTGCTGACATGCTTGAGAAGCTTGCGGCAAAGCTTGGCAAGTAAGTCAAGGATTTAGGATAAAACTCCGTGTCAACAACCCAGTGTAGGTGTTGACTTTTACGAAAAACGCGTCCCCCTCCCGCATGTCGGTGAGGGGGATGCTTATATATACCGACTGGCTGTAATATTGCGGCACGCCACCTTGATTGTGAACGATACGGTAGAAAAAATGGCGGTTTTTGTCCTTTTCCACGATGCTGTCGCACGCCAATCCTATGCTTTGTCGCACGTCAGCTTCCTCTGTCTGTCCTGTCATAAGGGTTATTCCGAGGTTCACATACTTTTTGTTGCGGCTCAGCCATGCACTTTGGAAGCCCACAGGGTCATTGGCTGTGTTTAAGGTGTCGGGGTCGAGTTTTGGCTGCAGGACATAGACGCGCCCAATGCTCACAGGCTCCACTACAGAGTGTCCCGTCGTCGTGTCGTTTGCATTATAATATAGCAAGGCGCGGTAGGTGCTGTCGGCCTTGCTTGCCCACGACATGGCGACATCTTTTGAAAATGTCAAGGTCGTGCCGTCGTCAGTGATTGCTGAGACAAACCGCGCCTCTTTGTTGGTAGTTGCCTCAACAAAGTCGGCGCGGAGGTAAGAATAGCGAGAGTCGCCTGACTCGTAAGCGTCGTTGGAACATGCTATGAAAAGTAAAAAGGTAAAAAGGTAAAAAGGTAAAAAGGAGCTTACCCTAATACAAGTATTATGCGTGTCTTTCATTGTGTTTTTTACCTTTTTACCCTTTTATCTTTTTATCTTTGAAAGTTGAACTTGCTGAAGAACTGCTTCCACCGACCTGTTGTCTCGTTGGCGGTGATGTAGTTGCGTGTGGGATAAGCATACTGCGTCAGCAGACAACGGCGTAGGAATTGCTCGTCCTTGTGCTCAATGTCAATGAGCGCGAGGCGGCTGGCTATGTACTCCTCAAATTGGTCGTACTCCTCTTGCGTATAGTGCTCCTCATACATGCGCGTGTTCTGTATCATGTCGAGAGCTACGTAATTCTGCGCATAGAGGTGGTAGCCTCGGTGTATTTCCTGGTCTATATGTGTGGCAATCTCGTCGAACATCTTGTTGCGTGGCTGGTCCTGGTCCACTGTCTGCAGCCAGTCGTCGATGCACGGTGCACAGTGGTAGTGCACGTGGCCCTTGTAGCCCTTTATGCCTGTGGCCATGCTTTCCAGGTCGTCGCCGGGCGACTTCTTCCAGAAAGGCACGTCGCGTCGTAGTTGGTACTCACGGGCTTTCAGATAGTCGCACGGGTCATACTGGTAGCTTATGGCGAGTGGTACTATGTGGAGCTGCGTCAGGCGGTCGATGATTGTGCCCTCACCACCCATTGCCATCATCTTCAGTATGGCTGGTTGAGTTAGGTCGTTTGAGTTCTTGGCACGACCCTGCCGCTGTGCAATCCAGATGTTCTCGTGCTTATGGCCGATGGCGAAGTGCATGTATTCCGACATGCGCTTGCTTGCGCGTAGCATCTCGCTCGACTTCAACGCCCTTTCCACGGTGAACGTCTTGTTGATGCGTGCCATGTCGCGCACCCAGTCGAGCTGTAGCAGGTTGTCGCCGATGGCAATCTCGCAGGTGGTGGGGAAGCCCACGTCGAGCAGCAGTTTCGCTAAGAAGCCCGCGTCGAGAACTATGTCGCGGTGGTTGCTGATGAAGGTGTAGCGGTTCTTGATGCTTATGTTGAGCGCGTCAATGTCGATGCCAAGCGTGAGCTCGCGGACGAGCTTCATCACGATGTCATAGACAAAACCTTTCTGGAAGTCGAGGTTGGTCTTGCACTGGTGCATCTTCTGCCCGATGGCTTCTATCGGCACATTGGGATAGACGTAGGCGAGGACTTTTTGGAAATTCTCGTCCTTGAGCAACTTGTCATATACTTGCGGCAACTCCTCTGGCTCATACGGCCTGATGGGGTCAAATTCTGATGGAATATTCATAGCGCCTAAAGTTTAAGAAATGAATTTTGCTTGCCTTATTGTCTTGCTATCACGAGGTCGATGCCAAGCTCCTCCAATTGCTGGCGCACCGTGTCTGGCACGCCGCTGTCGGTAATCACCATGTCCACGTCCTCGAGGTTGCATATTTTGGCGAACCCGCGCCGCCCGAATTTGCTGCTGTCGGCGAGGACAATCGTCTTCTGCGACCGCTCCATCATCACGCGGTTCAGCTCAGCCTCGCGCAGGTCGGTGGTGGAGATGCCAAAGTCGGTGTCAATGCCGTCCACGCCTATGAAGAGCTTGCTGAATGAGCAACCCTCAAGCATTTGCTCCGCCGACTTGCCAACTACTGACAGGCTGCTGTGGCGCACTGAACCTCCGAGCTGCAGCACTTCCACATTGTCGTGTGCCGTCAGCGTCTGTGTCACCTGCAAGGCTGCCGTGACCACCACCAGCTTGCCCTGTGGCTTTATCTGCCCCGCCAGAGCGTGGATGGTGGAGCCAGAGGCAAGCACAATAGAGTCATCAGGCGTGATGAGCTTTGCGGCCTCCATGCCTATGAGGCGTTTCTCCTCGGTGTTGAGCTTCTCCTTGACGTTCACCGAGCGGTTGTTCATGAACGGGTTTATGAGGATAGCCTTGCCGTGGCTGCGGTAAAGCTTGCCCTCACGCTCCAGCTCGGTCAAGTCCTTGCGTATGGTAACAGAGGATACCTCGAGCTTGGTTGACAGGTCGGTTACTTGAACAGAACCCGCCTTCATCAGCTCATCCAATATGGTGTTCTGTCTTTCTTCCTTGGTCATTTTGAGTTAAACTTAGGTTTTTATGTTACAAAGATATGTGTTTTTTGTAACACTCCCACCGTTTGTTGCACTCTTTTACACATAATTAACCTCTTGTGTGCAAGTCAGAACTGGTTCTCCACGATGTCCGTGAGCACCTCCTTGATGTCAAGCCCTGCGGCGCGCACCTGCTGCGGTATGAAGCTCGTGGCGGTCATGCCAGGCGTGGTGTTTATCTCCAGCATGTTTATCTTGTCCTTGCCATCGGCGTCCTTGGTGATGATGTAGTCTATGCGTATGATGCCGTTGGCGTGCAGTATGTCGTATATGCGGCTTGTCTCCGCAGCCACTGCCTTTGCTGTTTCGGGCGAGATGCGTGCCGGAGTTATCTCCTGCACCTTGCCGTTGTATTTGGCATCGTAGTCGAAAAACTCGTCTTGTGTCACCACTTCCGTCGCGGGAAATACCACACTCTTCGTCTTGGTCTTGTAGGCTCCCTGCGAAATCTCAGTGCCCTTGAGGTAGCTTTCCACCATAGCCTCGTCGCTCTCCATGAATGCCACACGCAATGCTGGAGCCAGCTGGTCGGCATTCTTCACCTTGCTCACGCCGAAGCTTGAGCCGTCGGCTGCGGGTTTCACGAAGCACGGCATTCCAATGCGCTTCTCTATTGCCACTGGGTCATAGTCGTCGCCACGGCGCAGCAGTATGCTGTCGGCGACGTTCACGCCGAAGCCGCGCAAATAGTTGTTTAGCACGAACTTGTCGAACGTCATCGCCTCCACCAGCACGCCGCTCGTGGAGTAGGGCAGGTGGATGAGGTCGAAATAGCCTTGCATCATGCCGTTCTCGCCAGGCTGCCCGTGGATGGTGATGTAGGCGTAGTCGAACACCACCGCCTTGCCGTCCTGCCCTATGAACGAGAAGTCGGCCTTGTCTATCGGTGCCACGCTGCCGTCGTCGAAGCTGACGTGCCAGTTGGTGCCCTTTATATCTACGATATAGATGTTGTAACGCTCCTTGTCGAAGAAGGAATAGAGTCCTTGTGCCGAGCGCAACGAAACGTCGTGCTCCGACGAGTCGCCACCGCAGACGATGGCAATGTTTCTCTTTAAGTCTTTCATAACGTTCTCTTTTAATCCTTTTGCAAAGGTAGCAATATTTCCTTAACCGAGGCACGTTTCGGCAAGAATTATTTTCGGAACGTTTCTACTTGTAGAAGTTCTTCTTGTAGGCCTCGAACTCGCCGTTGCCACGGACGCAGCGTTGCCACCACGCCTTTATGAAGCCGCAGCCGTAGCCCAAGAGCTGTGTGAAGGCGGCGCAGACGGCAAGCATGCCAATGCGGTTGCTCTTGTTCTGGAGTGTCGAGTCGCAGAAAATGGGTGCTGAGAAAAGGAATAGCGGAAGAATGCCTATCACCATCAGCCAAACGCCTAAGCTTTGTGTTGCCCAAGTAGTGTCGCCCGCAATGGCATGGAACAGGCAATGGAGCAATCCCGCAACAAACAAGAGGGCAAGCATGCCCACGCCCACCGTGAACACCGCAGGCAGCAGGTGGACGAGCTTTAGGCTTTCAGGATATTTCTTGTAGAGGTTTATTCGGGCGATGCCGCTGTTGAATACTTGTCTCCAGAACTTGCGGAAGTCGGTGCGCCGTTTGTGGTAAACCCATGCGCTAGGGAAGAGACGGCACTTGCAGCCCGCCTTGAAGATGCGGATGGAGAAGTCGATGTCCTCGCCGAAGCGCATCTTGGAGAACCCGCCGAGCTTATTGTAGATGTCGCGCCGCACGCCCATGTTGAACGAGCGTGGGTAGAACTTGTCGAGCTTTTTCTTCCCGCCGCGAATGCCGCCGGTGGTGAAGAACGAGGTCATGGAGTAGCTTATGGCTTTCTGCGTCGGCGTAAAATTGTCCGCCGCCCTGTCGGGTCCGCCGAAAGCGTCGCACGGCTCTCGCCGCAGCTCGTCGTCAACGGCCTGAAGGTAGCCTTCTGGCACCACCACGTCAGAGTCGAGTATAATAACGTAGTCGCCTGTGGCACGCTTCACGCCATAGTTGCGGCTCTGTCCAGGGCCGCTGTTGGGTTTCATGAAATACTTTATGTCGAGCTTGTCGTTGTACTTGTCGCAAACGTCCTTGCATGGTGTCTGCGAGCCGTCCTCAACGACGATGACCTCAAAGTTGATTTGAGATTTAAGCCCAGTCAGACTGTTAAGCAGCTCGTCAACCTCGTCGGGACGGTTATAGACGGGCACGATGAATGAGTATTTCATAAAGGTAAAAAAGGTAAAAGGGTAAAAAGGTAAAGGGAGAAAGAGGACTGTTTTTCACCTTTTACCTTTTTACCTTTGCAAAGCGTTACTTCTTCTCCGTTACGCGGCTCACGTAGCTGCCATCCTCGGTGTTGATGGTGATGACGTCGCCCTCGTTGATGAACAGGGGCACGCGCACCTCAGCGCCAGTCTCCACAGTTGCGGGCTTTGTGGCGTTGGTGGCAGTGTTGCCCTTTACGCCTGGCTCGCTGTGGGTGACGGTTACGTTTGTCTTTGGCGGCATCTCGGCTGAGAGGATGGCTCCGTCGTCGGCGGAGACCTGCACATCTACCGTGTCGCCCTCTTTCATGTACTCGCCGCCAGAGATAAGGTCGCGGCTGATGGGGAACTGCTCAAAAGTCTCCGGGTCCATGAAGATGCAGCTGTCGCCGTCCTTGTAGCTGAACTGGTAGTTGTGGTGCTCCACGCGCACGTCGTCGAGCTTGAAACCAACCTGGAACGTGCGATCCAACACACGACCGTCGGCCACGTTCTTCAGCTTTGTGTTCATCACGGTGTTGCCCTTGCCGGGCTTGCGGTGCTCAAACCAGATGCACTTCCAGATGCCGCCGTCCATGCGGATGCAAGTGCCTTTCTTGATTTCTTGTGAATTAATCATTTTATTGTATGTGTTTAACTATCTGCCAACCAATAGAAGCGATGCAAAGTTACTACATTTTTATAAAAAAACGCTTCCTTTACGGCGAAAAAACGCTTAAAACTTTGTTATTTCGAATTTTATGCGTAATTTTGCAGTCCAAATGGTGATGTTCCATCGCCATGCCATCAGAAAGACAATAAATTAAAATACGAATAAGAAGATGAAAAGAACATTTCAGCCGCACAACCGCCGCCGTGTGAACAAGCATGGCTTCCGTGAGAGAATGGCCAC
>CAZTUD010000039.1:0-7583 GCA_964616945.1 uncultured Prevotella sp.
AAAAAATACAACATAGACTATCTGGCCGCCGGCCGCAAGCCACCTTTGTCCTTGACGTTGCAGTATAAGCTTGCCAACAAGGTGGTCCTGAGCCGGGTGCGCGCCCAACTCGGGCTGGTCAATCCTAACATTTTCCCGACGGCAGGCGCATACGTCTCGCCAGAGGTTGAGGAGTTCGTACACAGCATTGGCATCTGCATGATTGTGGGCTACGGCCTCACCGAAAGTCTCGCCACAGTCACCTGCGACCACAAGAACGAGCCTTTCACCATAGGCTCGGTTGGCAGGCCTATAAACAGCATACAGATAAAGATAGGTGAGAACAACGAGATATTGCTCAAAGGTCCCACCATCACGAGGGGTTATTACAAGCGTGATGCCCTCAACGCCGAGGCTTTCGACGCGGACGGTTTTTTCCACACGGGCGATGCTGGCTATCTGAAGGACGGTGAGCTGTTCCTCACGGAGCGCCTGAAAGATCTCTTCAAGACAAGCAACGGCAAATACATCGCCCCACAGATGGTGGAGGCAATGCTATTGGTTGACAAGTTCGTCGACCAGGTGGCTGTAATCGCCGACCAGCGGAAGTTCGTCTCCGCTCTCGTGGTGCCTGAATACGGCGTGCTGGAGGAATGGGCGACGAAACATGGCATAAAGTTCAAGGACCGTGAGGAGCTGTGTGCTAATCAGGAGGTGCACGACATGATGGAGGAGCGCATAGAGACTCTGCAGCAGGGGCTTGCCCACTATGAACAGATAAAGCGTTTCACGCTGCTGCCCCACCACTTCTCCATGCAGAACGGCGAGATGACCAACACGTTGAAGATACGCCGCCCGCTCATATACAAAAACTACAGGGACATCATTGACAAGATGTATGAGAACGCACCCAGCGATGGGGTGATAACAAAGTAAAGATGATTACACAAGACCAATTGAAAGACGTGCTTGACCGCACGGAGAAACTCCATCGCTATCTCAACATAGACCAAAAGAAAGTGGAGTTTGAGGAGGAGCAGCTGCGCACACAGGCTCCCGATTTCTGGGACGACCCCAAGCGGGCACAGGAGCAGATGAAGAAGGTGAAAGGCATTGAAAAGTGGCTCACTGGCTATAAGCAGTGCAAGCAATGTGCCGACGAGCTTCAACTTGCATTCGAGTACTACAAGGAGGAACTTGTGGACGAAAAAGAGGTTGACGACGACTACGCCAAGGCGATAAAGGTCATCGAAGACCTTGAGCTGAAGAATATGCTCCGTGAGGATGAGGACTCTATGGATGCCGTGCTGAAGATAAACAGCGGTGCGGGTGGCACCGAGGCGCAGGACTGGGCACAGATGCTCATGCGCATGTACATGCGCTGGTGTGAGGCCCACGGCTACAAGACCACCATCACCGACTTGCAGCCAGGCGAGGAGGTGGGTGTCAAGTCTATGACCATGACCATTGAGGGCGGCGAGTATGCCTACGGCTTCCTGAAGAGCGAGAACGGCGTGCACCGCCTTGTGAGAGTTTCGCCCTACAATGCGCAGGGCAAGCGTATGACGAGCTTCGCCAGTGTGTTCGTTACGCCGCTCGTTGATGACACCATAGAGGTTTACGTTGACCCGGCAAAGGTGAGTTGGGACACTTTCCGCTCGAGCGGCGCGGGCGGACAGAACGTGAACAAGGTGGAGTCGGGCGTACGTCTGCGCTACCAGTATGAGGACCCTGACACTGGCGAGAAAGAGGAAATCTTAATCGAGAACACCGAGACACGCGACCAGCCCAAGAACCGCGCCAAGGCAATGCAGTTGCTCAAGAGCCAGCTCTACGACCGTGCGCTGAAGAAGCAGCAGGCAAAGAAAGCGGAAATTGAAGCAGGCAAGAAAAAAATAGAATGGGGCAGCCAAATACGCAGCTATGTCTTCGACGACCGCCGCGTGAAGGACCACCGCACGGGCTACCAGACTTCTGACGTGGACGGAGTGATGGACGGCAAGTTGGACGGCTTCATTAAGGCGTACCTCATGGAGTTCGCTGGAAAAGGCCCCACCCCATGAATGGCCTTTGACCATTCATTTCCCTCCCCACATAGAGAGGGTTAATTACACAGATAAACAATCAATTTGGAAACAATAGAGTATTAACAATAAAAGACAAAGTCCCCAAAACTCCTTGAGTTATGCTTTTCGTAACCAGTCCCTCCCCTGGATGGAGGAGAGGACAAAGGGTGGGGCCGAATTATGGCAAACAACAAGAAAGAACAAGCAAAGCACGTTGCACGGAAAGAGGTGAACAACGTGGAGGCAAAGAAAAAACGCTCTGACCAGCAAGTGAAACAAAAAGATCAGGGAGAGAAGGTAGTAAAGTGGATTTTCGCTGGACTGCTGGTTCTCGCCGTCATCTACATCATTTGGACGTTCTTCATAGTGGCATGAGCGGGCTGGAGATAGAACGCAAGTTTCTGGTAAAGCATGGCGGCGCATACAAGCGTGCCGCCACGTCTTTCAGCCACATCCAGCAAGGCTATATCCCTGCCGACGGCGCGACGGTACGCATACGCGTACGCGACGACAAGGCTTATCTGACCATCAAGAGCAGGAGTTTCGACGGCGGCATGGCACGCTACGAGTTTGAGAAAGAGATAACGCTTGACGAGGCCATCAACCTCTTGAAGCTGTGCAAGGGCGGCATCATAGACAAGCACCGCTACCTTGTGCCGTGTGGCAGCCACATTTATGAAGTGGATGAGTTTCATGGAGCCAACGACGGGCTCGTAATGGCAGAGGTAGAGCTTGGCAGCGAGACCGAAACCTACGAGAAGCCCGATTTCATAGGACCGGAGGTTACTGGCGACCACCATTTCTACAACTCCCACATGCTGTTCAACCCTTATTCTGCCTGGAGGCAAATCGTGCCAGAGGAATACCGGTGAGCTGGCCAAGCACCACGCCTATTGCGTCGGCCAACCAGTCGAGAATGTCGCCGCTTCGGGTGCCGCCAGTGCATGTGGCTTGCACCACTTCCACAAGTCCACCCATGAGCATTGGGGCGGCAACAATCCACAGAAAGGCCAGCTTTCGGTTGGCTTTCTTGTGTCGTGGCCCATATTCCAGCCATAGTATGGTGCACAAGCCGCCGTACATGACCAAATGCGTCCACTTGTCAATGAGGCTTATGTCGCTGAGGGGAGTTTCGGGAATAGGGATGAGGCACAGCACCCATATGACGGTTATGCACAAGCACGAAAGTGGATAGTGCCTTATGATGTTCGATAAAATCTTCATAAATGCTTTCAATTTATATGCAAAAGTAAATAAGTTTTTATAATTTTGCAAGCTGAAAGCAATGTTTGTTGCTGATGATTTTATAGAGAACACAATTATGTCTGAGGAAAGAGCGAGTTTTGGCAGCAAGATAGGAATGATTTTGGCAACCGCCGGCGGTGCGGTGGGCTTGGGCAACGTGTGGCGTTTTCCATACATGGCAGGGCAGAACGGCGGTGCGGCGTTCATCATTGTTTATATAGGCTGCGTCCTGCTGCTTGGCATACCGTGCATGGTTTCCGAGTTCATCATCGGTCGGCACGGGGCGGCAAACACCTATAGGGCATATTCGAGGGTGTCGCACGGCTCGCCGTGGAAATACGTGGGGTTGCTTGGCGTGATTACGGGCTTCCTCATCACTGGCTACTATGCCGTCGTGGCGGGTTGGTGCCTGCAGTATGTCTATGCCTCCATCATGGGTCAGCTTCATGGCAACGCCGAGTTTGTGAAAGAATACTTCACCCAGTTTTCCACCAATCCCATCCAGCCCATATTTTGGCTTGTGCTGATAATGCTCGGCACCCATTTCGTCATCATCCACGGCGTGCGCGGCGGCATTGAGAAAGCCTCGAAGATGATGATGCCCACATTATTTATATTATTGATAATAATTGTCGTGGCATCGTGCATGCTGCCTGGTGCAGGAAAGGGCATTGAATTTCTTTTCAAGCCCGATTTCTCCAAGGTTGACAGCGGCGTTTTTCTCGGTGCGCTGGGACAGTCGTTCTATTCACTCAGCATTGCTATGGGCTGCATCTGCACCTACGCGTCCTATTTTACGCGGCAGACCAACCTGCTCAACTCTGCCGTGCAGATTTCCCTCATCGACACGATGGTAGCCATACTTGCTGGATTGATGATATTTCCCGCAGCTTTCTCGGTAGGCATCAATCCCGACAGCGGCCCGTCGTTGATATTCATCACCTTACCCAACGTGTTCAACGAGGCTTTCGGCTCCGCACCGATAATAGGCTGGATAATATCGCTTATGTTCTACCTCCTGCTGACCGTGGCTGCCATCACGTCGCTCATGTCGCTCCACGAGGTGAGCACGGCTTTCTTCTACGAAGAGTTGCACATATCGCGCAAGAAAGGCGCAACCATCGTAACCGTTGCCTGCACGCTCATAGGTGCCATGTGCTCGTTGTCGCTTGGGGCGTGGAGCAACCTTGAGATTGGTGGCAAGCCGTTGTTCGACATCTTCGACTTCGTTACCGGGCAGATATTCCTGCCCATTGGCGGCTTCCTTACCTGCATCTTCCTTGGCTGGTTCCTGCCCAAGAAGCTCGTCAAGGACGAGTTCACCAACTGGGGCACGGTCAGCCAAAGATTCTTTGGCGTTTATCTATTCCTCGTAAGGTTTGTGGCTCCACTTGCAATATTGGGCATATTCCTGCACCAGTTTGGAGTGATATAGAGTTAGGAGTTGCGTGAGCCAATTATGAATTGCGGATTATGAATTATGAGTTGAACAGAGGCAATTTCGGCACGAAGATTGGTGTCATACTCGCCACGGCGGGCTCGGCGGTAGGGCTTGGCAATATATGGCGTTTCCCCTACATGACGGGACAGGACGGAGGCGCGGCGTTCATCGTGGTTTACCTTGCGTGCGTGCTCTTGCTTGGCGTGCCAGGCATGGTGGCTGAGTTCATAGTGGGGCGGCACGGTGCGGCAAACGCTGTTACAGCCTACGCCCGGACTGGCGGCAAGCGGTGGGGACTGCTGGGCTACATCGGGGCTTTCACAGGCACGGTCATACTTGGCTTCTACTCGGTCATCGCCGGGTGGTGTCTGCAATATCTTTTCGCCTCGATCTTGGGTCAACTCAATGGCGACGCTAACTATGTGAACGAATATTTCCAAAAGTTCTCGAGCAATCCCATTGAGCCTACCTTTTGGACCATTGTCTTCATCGTGCTGACGCACCTTGTGGTGGTTCGGGGCGTGAGAAAGGGCATTGAGAAGGTGAGCAACATACTCATGCCCACATTGTTTATATTGTTGCTCATCATTGTAGCAGCCTCGTGCACGTTGCCCGGAGCTGGCAAGGGCATTGAATTCCTTTTCAAGCCCGACTTTTCTAAAGTTACGGGCGGCGTTGTCCTCGACGGCCTCGGCCAGGCGTTCTTCTCCCTGTCGCTCGGCACGGCTTGCCTTTGCACCTACGCCTCCTATTTCACCCGCCAGACCAACTTGTTGAAGTCGGCGGGGCAGATTGTCGGCATCGACACACTTATAGCCATCCTTGCGGGACTGATGATTTTCCCGGCGGCATTCTCGGTGGGCGTAAACCCCGATAGCGGCCCGCAGCTCATTTTCATCACTCTTCCCAACGTCTTCCAACAGGCGTTCACTCCAGTGTTGGGCTACGTCATCAGCGTGTTGTTCTATGCGCTCCTCGCCTTGGCGGCACTCACGTCAACCATCTCGATGCACGAGATTGGCACGGCAATGTATTTCGAGGAGCTGCACATATCGCGACCGAAAGGCGCGGCCATAGAGACGCTCGTGGCAATAGCCATCGGTGTGCTGTGCTCGCTGTCGTGCGGCGCAATAGAAATAAATGTTGCAGGCAAAAGTTTCCTCAACTTCTGCGACTTCCTCACATCAAACATTCTTCTCCCCCTCGGCTCGTTTCTCACCTGCATTCTCGTGGGCTGGGTGGCGCCACGGAAAATGGTGCGCGACGAGTTCACCAACTGGGGTACGGTCTCCCGTGGTTTCTACGCCGTGTGGCTTTTCCTCATACGCTTCGTGTCGCCGCTCTGCATTGCGGCAATCTTCCTGCACCAACTGAACATTATCTAAGGCCATGCGCATAAGAGATCTCATCTATATGAACCGCTCCGACCGCCGCGTGCTGGCGTTTGTGTTGGTGTTGGTCGTGGCGGCAATGGCTGCGATTATCCTCTCCGACGGCGGCGACCAGATGAGCGATGGCGGCGGCAACGACAGCACGAGGACACGGCGTAGCGGCTATGCCCCGGGCTACTATGGCGGTGGTGACAAGGATGGCCAAGGTTATTATGCCGTCGGGGGCAGGCATGTCTCCCGGTTTCCTTTCGACCCCAACACCGCAGACTCCACTGCCCTCCTAAGTCTCGGGTTGCAGCCGTGGCAGGTAAGGAACATCTACAAGTACCGTGCGGCGGGCGGTGTGTACAGACGCAAGGAGGACTTCGCAAGGGTCTATGGCATGACGAACAAGCAATACCGCGAGCTTGAGCCTTACATAAGGATAGACAAAGACTACCAGCCCTATGTGGTGTTCAACGAGCCGCGCCCGGCACACGTGAACATTCCTGACAGCATAGCGACCCACCGCATAGAGAAGATAAAGGCGGGGGAGACGATAGAGCTTAACGGGGCCGACACCACGCAGCTCATGCGCGTGCCTGGCATCGGGAGCTATTACGCACGCCAGATATACAACCGCAGACAATGGCTCGGCGGCTTCTATACACCCGACCAACTCCTTGAGATAGAATATTTCCCAAAGGAAGCCATCAACTATTTTCATGTTGACGAAGGCTTCATAAGGAAGTTGAATGTCAACAAGCTGTCGTTGTCCGACCTGAAGCGGCATCCCTACATCAATTACTATCAGGCGAAGGATATCGTTGATTACCGACGGATGCGCGGGCCGCTGAAAAGCATTGACGAGCTGCGGCTGATGAAAGACTTTTCCGAAAGGGACATTGAGAGGCTAAGGCACTATGTGGAATATTAGCCCGTCATCTCCCGCAAACGCCATTTCCTCCAAACGAAACACACTAAAAAGATAAAGTCATTATGAAGAAAATCCTTTTTACATTGTTACTAATGCTTACCTGCCAGATGGCATTCTGCCAGTCGGCAAACTCAGTGTTCAACGATTTCCGCGACAAGAAGCACGCTGAATACGTGAGCGTGCCGAAGCTGCTCATGAGCGTGGCCGCCGCAAAGGTGAAGGACGGCAACGTGGCGGCACTGCTCAAGGAAGTGAGCGATGCAAAGGTTCTCACCCTCAGCGACTGCTCCAAGTCGGTGCGCCGCAAGTTCGCGAAAAAGATAAACGCCCTGTCTGGCAACGGCTACGACAACTTCACGGGGGTGAAAGGCGGCAAGGACAAGGACATGACAGTGCTTGTACGCCAGAGCGGCGACACCATAAAGGAAATTGTGGCTCTTGTGCTCACCGACAGCACATGTGTCGGCATCCTCGTCTCTGGCAACATCAATGCCGAGGACGTGGCGGCGATTATCGGCATGGTGGATGACTGACCTGCCGTGGCT
>CAZTUD010000039.1:7593-15819 GCA_964616945.1 uncultured Prevotella sp.
CTTCTTGCCTTGTTTTAATGAACACTTGGGAAGCCCCGGCGCGTGATGTGCTGGGGCTTCCTGCGTCTATAGGGCAGGATTGCCATAGCCCCCAAAATATTTTCCGCCAAAACAGTTGGAGGGTAAAGCAATTTTTCATAACTTTGCAAATGACAAATCACTTGCCTAACCTGTGCTTTTAATGTCAAGTCCACATTAAGCACTGGGTTTACAATACACCATAAACAGAACTACAATGAAGCATTATTTGTTCTTTTTGCTGCTCCTTTTTCCATTTTATGTTGCTGCTGAGGAGATTCCTGTTGTCGTGATTTCCCAAACCTCGGATGGCTCATAGACTTTGACTTTCACATTTGCAGAAGATTCTACAGCGACAGGAAAAGACGGGAAGCCAGGGACGTATAGTGTGTTTGGTACTCGTTATGTCGAAAATGTTGGCAACTTGCCACTGTGGGTTGGCAACGATTCTTCAAGTCTTATAACAAAGGCTGTGTTTGACAAGAGTTTTCGTAGAGCCAACATAACAAATACTTCTTACTGGTTCTATAAATTGACCGAATTGAAAACTATAGAAGGTTTGGAAAACCTTAACACGGCAAATGTAACTGACATGAGCAGAATGTTCTATGATTGCTTTAGTCTGACTAGCCTCGACCTCAGACCCTTAAAGACTGACAATGTAACTAATTTGAGTGGGATGTTCTATGCTTGCAGGCGCCTTACAAGCATAGACATAAGCAACTTCAAGACGGAGAATGTAGCAGACATGGGTTACATGTTCTCTGATTGCTCCAGCCTGACGAGCCTTGACGTAAGCAACTTCAAGACGGACAATGTAACTAATATGGGAGCTATGTTTTATGGTTGTTGCAGCTTGACCAGCCTTGACCTAAGTAACTTCAATACGGGCAAGGTAACTGATATGAGCAATATGTTCTTGGAGTGCGGTAAGTTAAAGAGCCTTGACGTGAGCAACTTCGATACAAGTAACGTAACATATATGGGAGCCATGTTCATGATGTGTGGTCTGACAAGCCTTGACTTAAGCAGCTTCAAGCCAGACAATGTAATTCGCATGGATCACATGTTCATGTTCTGTGGAAGCCTAACGAGCCTTGACTTGAGAAACTTCAAAACGGACAAAGTTACTGACATGTGTGACATGTTCCGTGGTTGTTCTAAGCTGACAACCCTTGACCTAAGTAACTTTAAGACAGCAAATGTGGCGACCATGGAAAACATGTTTTATGGTTGCTCCAGCCTGACAAGCCTTAACCTCAGCAACTTCAAGACGCCTTGCGTAACTGACATGAAAAACATGTTCTATGGTTGTTCCAGCCTAAAGAGCATTGATGTGAGCAATTTCAATACGGACAATGTAAAATACATGAACGACATGTTCCATTATTGTTCCAACTTGACAAGCCTTGATGTGAGCAACTTCAATATGAGCAAAGGAATCATATTTGACATGTTCGATAGTTGCTCATCCCTTATTTCATTAAATATTGGGAATAACGATTTAAAGGGTCAAGTAAGTTTTGCAGCAGACTTCATGTTTAATAAGGTCGGTTCCTCTACATGTCCATGCAAATTAATCATTGGTCCTTCTTTCGACAAATCAGTGTTAGGCAGACTGTTTAATGGTAATGGCACGCCAGACTATTATAAGTGGGGAGACGGCTATTTCACCTTGGACGACTCGTCGACGGGCATTGAGGGAGTAAGCGCAGAAACGGCGGAAACCAACGCTCCTGCCTACAACTTCGCAGGGCAGCGGGTCGGCAAAGACTACAAGGGTGTGGTGATAGTGAACGGGAAGAAAACGTTGAGGAAATGACCACGAAGGACACGAAAAAAGAAAGCCTGACCACGAATGACACGAAAGTCACGAAGATTGTCAATGGGGATTGACCACGTGGGTCCCGAAAGGCTTGAAAGGTATGGAAGATGAGGCCAGAGGCCTCCCGCTTTGCTAACACGTCTCATCCTGCTGGCAGGCAGGTGAGGCGGGGTTTGGCGTAGGGGGTGGCGACCGACCCGTGAAGGGTCACCGCTGCTGAGGGCAAAGGAGAGATGCACCAGTCGCTCGTAACATGCAGGGGTGGTGGCAGGATTAGGGCATACATGGGAATATGCCACTACGTGGAGGCTTCCAGCGGCGACCCTGCACGGGTCGGGGGTCTCGCCACTGTTCTACCCCCACTCATCACTCGCTTTGCTCGTGGATGAGTGGGGGATACTGAAGCGAAGAGGCCTCCAGCCTCACTGATGTACCATCTGAGCCACCCGTGGTCAGTCCTCATGGTCTCTTCTTCGTGTCTTTCGTGCCATTCGTGGTCAGCCTCGCGTCTGTGTCATCCGTGGTCAGGCCAAAGGCTCACTTTCGTGCCTTTGTGGTCTTGCAAATATATCTGTGAAAGAGTTTTACAGCAACCCCTCCTGAGAATCGCGTATTTGCGGGCAAGGAGCATGTTGGTCTGAAATACGCGATTCTCAGCGAAGCTTGCAACCCGCTGGCTGTCAAAGACTTGTAAAAGCAATACATTTTTTCTTGTTTTTTGCCATGTACTTCGCGGCGTAAAGGTGTCTTCTTTACGCCGCGAAGAAGACTCCTTGCCGCCGCCAGGCAGTCACCTTTGCGGCGTAAAGCACCTGCCTTCACGCCGCGGAGATGACTCCGTCACGGCAAACGTGGACTTCCGGCGAGCTGCAAACGTGGAATGTTAAAGGTTTTAACATCTCCTTGCCCCATTTTTCATGGGTAGATTTCGCAGCCTTTATACGATAAAAATTTTTACTTGCAGCTAAGGATTTCGGTTTCGGCGATAGAACTCCGGCTATTGTCCACGGCCCATTCGTAGAACGGACGTACTTTTATTATTACACCATTTTTATTGATATCCTCGTATTCATGGTCTGTCAATAACAATAGATTGGTGCAACCTGTACGGCTCTTCGCCAACTCCAAGCCCGTAATTTCGCGGTTCTTGGTCTTGGGGTTGGATATATCGTATGACACCTGTATTGCTTGCAGCACCCTGTTCTCATGGCACACAATAAAGTCACACTCACCACTGCGTTCTCCAAGATAGTATATGTCGTTACCGAGCAGGCTGCTTTCACGCAAGAGCTGGAGCAAGACGACACTCTCCAATCGCCATCCAAGGTTGTCGCCCTCAAAAGCGTTCTCACGCTGGTTCATTAGTGCCACGTCTATAGGATAAACTTTCTGCCCCGTCATCCGCAACCTGCTCTTCGTCGAATACTTGTTGATTTTGACAAGCAGGAAAGCCTGACACAGATAGCTGACGTAATTCTCTGTAGTATGCACAGACTTGAAATCGAACAAATCTGTCAAATCTTTAGAGACAACAATGCATGGCACATTGTTAAGAAGGTGATGGGCAAGCCGTTCGAATGCATCCTTATACCTTATTTTATAACGTTGTTCAATATCCCTTTGGAGGATGTTGTTTACAAGTCCGCTGATATATGAACGAGTGTCTTTCATTGTCAGCAACTCTGGGAAACCACCTTGCGAAAGATACTCGTCAAATGCACGTCGACGGAAAGCCACAGCTTTGGTAGTGGGCGATTTTGTATCTATTTTCTTCATCTCACAATACTCGGCAAACGAGAATGGATAAAGATGTATCTCCTTGTTGCGTCCCGACAAATGGGTTGACAACTCCGAACTCAGCAGCTTGGCGTTGGAGCCGGTCAGAATGATGTGCATGCGCTTGCGGAGCATCCTGTTCACAAACAGATGCCAGCCGTCAACATCTTGTATCTCGTCCAAGAATAAGTAATGAAAGTCGCCGTAAATCTTGTAAAGAACTTCGAGGATGTCGTTCAAGTCATCTGATGTCACATTCTTCAACCGCTCGTCATCGAAATCAACGTATGCGAAATTTTTCTGTGCTGCGGTCAATGCCTGATCGCAAAGCGTAGATTTGCCACTGCGCCTGACCCCAATAACGACTTGCGCTTGTGTGCTGTCCAAGTCTATAAGTTCTTGCTCTTTCCGATAACACAACTTTTCGGATTTAAGGACATCCAAGTCTTCCTTTTGGTCAGACAGGATGTTCTCCAATATTCTTTTGTCTATCATTGTGTATATTGTTTTGCTTGCAAAGTTAATGGATTATTTCGACAAACTGCACTATTTTACACAAAAAAGTTGTAGCAAACTGCACTATTTTGCATAAATTGGGCTGTCTAAAACGCCTTATTTTACATAAATCTGCCATAGCAAACTGCACTATTTTGCATCATTGATAAAAAATCGGCAGATTAGTTGGTTGCTTGCGATAAATGAGTTATCTTTGCCACGGCTAAACTACAAAGGTCATGGACATTAAGCAGCTATACCAACTTTATAAGGCGCACCCGCAGATAATCACGGACACACGGAGCCTCCCCCCGTCCCCCTCCCAAGGAGGGGGAGAACGCCCCTCCATCCCCCCGTCCCCATCCCAAGTGGGAGAAGACCCCTCCAAAAGGGGTGATGGCATTTTCATTGCCCTCAAGGGCGCGACATTCGACGGCAACAAGTTCGCGGCTTCGGCATTGGGGAAAGGATGCAGCTACGCTATTATCGACGAGAAAGAATATTACGACCCGACGGACAAGCGGCTCATCCTCGTTGACGACTGCCTGACGACGTTCAAGGAGCTGGCGCGTGAGCACCGCCGCCAGTTCAACATCCCAGTCGTGGGTATCACTGGTACCAACGGCAAGACCACGACCAAAGAGCTTGTTTCTGCCGTCCTCGCCGAGAAATACCGCGTGATGCACACCGAGGGCAACTTCAACAACGACGTGGGTGTGCCCAAGACGCTGCTCAGACTGACCAAGGACGACGAGATTGCGGTTGTGGAGATGGGAGCGTCTCACCCAGGCGACATACGGAAGCTCGTGGAATACGTGGAGCCCACGTGCGGCCTGATAACCAATGTCGGCAGAGCCCACCTGCAGGGCTTCGGCTCGTTCGAGGGCGTGATGAAGACCAAGGGCGAGCTTTACGATTATCTAAAAGACCACGACGGGCTTGTCTTCATCAACGCCGCCAATCCCCACATCTCGCAGATGGCTGAGGATCGCAGAATAAGCAAGTTCATGACCTACGGGCAAGGCACTGAGACGAGATACGACGTAACGGGAATGGTTTTGACGTGCGACCCATACCTTAAATTTGTGTGCTATCACAGGGAGGCAAAGCAGCCTTATCTCATAAAGTTTGTGCCGACGGTAATCCAGACGCGCCTCGTCGGAGCCTACAACATCGACAACTGCTTGGCGGCTATTGCCGTGGGCTTGCACTTCGGCGTCTCGTCGGAGCAGATAAGGCACGCCTTGGAAAGCTACCAGCCCACCAACAACCGCTCGGAACTCGTGAATACTGATGACAACACGCTTGTGGTGGATGCCTATAACGCCAATCCCACGAGCATGGCTGCCGCAATAGACAGTTTCGAGAAGCTCGAGATGCCGCAGCCCAAGATGGCAATACTTGGCGACATGCGCGAGCTGGGCGAGGCGAGTGGCGAGGAACACCAAAAGATTGTAGATTTGTTGAAAGGCAAGCCGTTTGCCGACGTGTGGCTTGTGGGCGAGGAATTCGGCAAGACGCGATGCGACTTCCGCAAGTTCAAGGACGTTGAGGAGGTGAAGGCCGCCATCGCCAAGGACAAGCCGCGCGGCAAGTGCATCCTCGTGAAAGGCAGCAACGGCATTCGCCTTTTCGAACTTCCGCAGCTGCTGTGACTAATCGAATGATTATTCGTTTAATTCGATAAATTCGCTGATAATTATATTTCAAAAGATAAAAAACACGAAAAGAGTGGCATGTTTTTTGCTTTATTGAAACTAAAGGATTATCTTTGCAAAACTTAATTTTTGAAACACTATGGAAGTACAAGATTTGGAGAGACTTGTGAATGACGGACGCAGCGACCAGTTGGACATGCGTGCCGACGTGCAACAGCGCGTGCGCCGCGACGCATGGCTCACGGCTTTTCCCATGCTCATGCGCAAGGTATATACATGGATGACGCTTGCCCTCGTGATAACCGCCATTTGCGCCTACGGCGTGGCGACGAGTCCTGCGCTCATCAGATTGATTTACGGCAACAGCGCCACCATCTGGGTGCTGCTCATCGCTGAGCTGGGCTTGGTGTTCTACACCACGGCACGCATCAACAAGCTGTCCCTTAGCACTGCCACCACATTATTCATAATATATTCCGCACTCAATGGCGTAACGCTTTCGTCGATATTCGCAGTTTACACTACTGGGTCGCTTGCCCACGTATTCCTAATCACCGCAGGCACGTTCGCCGCGATGGCAGTCGTAGGCTACACCACGAAGAAAGACCTCACGAAGTTTGGCGGCATACTTTTGATGACCCTCATCGGTCTCATCATAGCTACGCTCGTGAACATGTTCATGAGGAGTGCGTTGTTCGATCAAATTCTCAGCTACGTCGGTGTGCTGTTGTTTGTCGGCCTCACGGCGTGGGACAGCCAGCAGATAAAGCGTGCACTTGTGGAGCAGCCCGATTTGAGCGAGACTTCGCAGAAGGTGGCGTTGCTTGGCGCATTGACGCTGTACCTTGACTTCATCAACCTCTTCCTCTATCTGCTGAGGATTTTTGGCAGGAGCAACGACTAAGGCAGGTTTCACCGCATCTTAATTACGCTATAGAAGTGCAATGGCAATGCTGTTGCACTTTTTTTATTTCAAAAAGATGCAAATAAACTTGCATATATCCAAAGAATATGCTAATTTTGCAGCCGTAAAAGAATAAATATTCGCATGAAGACAAAATCACGACGATTGGAAGCCATAAAGCTGCTGGTTTCGAGCAAGGAAATTGGCAGTCAAGAGGAGTTGCTGCAGGAGCTGCGCTCCGAAGGCTTCGCACTGACGCAAGCAACGTTGAGCCGTGACCTGAAGCAGCTGAAAGTGGCTAAGGCGGCAAGCATGAACGGACACTACTTGTATGTGTTGCCCAACGAGACCATGTACAAGCGCATACACACGCCGCTCAAGGCCTCCGAGATGATGAGCACGTCGGGCATACAAAGCATCAACTTCTCGGGCAACATGGGAGTAATCCACACGCGCCCGGGCTACGCAAGCAGCGTGGCTTATAATATCGACAATGCCGAGATACCCGAAATAATGGGCACCATAGCCGGCGACGACACCATCTTCATTGTCATACGCGAGGGTAGCGACCATAACGCCGTGATGCAGGCGATAGGGGATAACGTTATATTATAAATGGAAGAAGTAAGAGTTCTGGTAGCCGACGAAAGCCACATAAGGTATGTAGATACCATTCTCACGACTATTGCCGACGCCGCAAAGGTAAGGGGTACGGGCATAGCAAAACGCTCGCCAGAATATGTTGCCACGAAGATGCGTGAGGCGAAAGCCGTCATTGCGCTGCAAGGGGAGAAGTTCGCCGGGTTCAGCTATATCGAGACTTGGGGCAACAAGCACTACGTAACCACGTCGGGGCTCATCGTGCATCCAGCCTTTCGGGGTATCGGGCTTGCAAAGCGCATCAAGGCCTTGACGTTTACGCTGGCGCGGGTGCGCTGGCCCCACGCCAAGATTTTCTCGCTCACGAGCGGCTCGGCGGTGATGAAGATGAACACGGAGCTTGGCTACCTGCCAGTGACGTTCAACGACCTTACCGACGACGAGGCGTTCTGGCGGGGATGCGAGGGTTGCATCAACCGCGATATCTTGCACCGCACAAATCGTCAATACTGCATCTGCACGGCGATGCTTTTCGACCCGGAGGAGCACCTGCCCGCCCGCATACCAAAGGATGTGATGGAGCGGATAAAACGCATAGATGGGAGGAAGTAGCCCCACCCCGTTGCGGCTTTGGCCGCAACTTTCCCTTCCCCCACTCAGGGGAGGGGAGTGATTGCACAGATAAACAGTTATTAGAAATTATATATGGAAAAGAAAAAAGTGGTTGTCGCCTTCAGCGGCGGATTGGATACGTCTTATACGGTGATGAAACTTTCGCAAGACGGGTGGGATGTATATGCGGCTTGCGCCAACACGGGTGGCTTCAGTGCGGAGCAGCTGAAAAAGAACGAAGAGAACGCCTACAAGCTTGGGGCGGTGAAATACGTTACGCTCGACGTTACGCAAGAGTATTATGCCAAGAGCCTGAAATACATGATTTTCGGCAATGT
>CAZTUD010000040.1:0-15540 GCA_964616945.1 uncultured Prevotella sp.
CGCCGACTTTGAATATAACGTTGACGGCGTTCACAAGTCCTCGCGCGGCCTGCCCAAGGGTTGGAGCATGGAGGGAGAGGTGAGCGGCACCTACGGCGTGAACGCCGACATGGTGGGGCAGCATGGCGACTACGGCTGCTGGGTCCACTCCACGCCGTTCCCCTCTGAGTTCAAGCTCTACCAGACAATTCCTGCCTCGCGCTTGCAGCCGGGAGTTTATAGGGTGTCGTGCCTGCTGTGGTGCCAGAATGGCAAGGCGGGCAACTGCCGGCTCTATGCCAACAACAGCGTCAACTACTATTCGTCGGCGCTTGGAGCTTACACGATGAAGGAGGATGACGAATACTCCACGTTCTCGGCCCACCAAGGCACGCCGTCGTCCTATTGCCGCCTGCTGCCCGTGTATGTGAACGTGGTGATAAACCAAGGCGACAGCCTCGAGGTGGGCATCAAGACCAGCAACCGCAAGGCGAATGGCGGAGCGGCTACGGGCAACGACCCGCAGGGCTGGTTCAAGGTTGACAATTTCACGATAGAGAGAATAGGCGACTTGCCGACAGGCATAGCCGTGGCAAGGAGGCATGGGGCTGACGGCGAGAGGCGTGTGTTCAACCTGAAAGGGCAGCGCATGGCCGACGACCTTGAGGCTCTCCAGCCAGGCATTTACATCGTCAATGGCCGCAAGGTGGTGAAACGATAATAAAAGCATGTATATATGAAGATTGTGTTTGTGCTGCTAATGGCAGTGATGAGTCTCGGCGCACGTGCGCAGGTGAGTGTTAGCACGGGGCGCAATGCCTTGCCCATTGTGGGTAGTGGCGGCGTGGCTCCCATTGTCTATGACGGCTCAGAGCCTGTCTTGATGGAGAAAGTGGCGGGGCTGTTTGCCGACGATGTGAAGCGCGTCACGGGGCGGAGGCCTGAGACGCATGAGCTTGCCAATGTCGGCAAGGCAAGGACTGCCGTGATGGTGGGCATCGTGGGCGGAAAGCTTGCGACGAGCCTTGAGAAGTCGGGCAAGGCTGACTTTTCCAGGCTCAAGGGCAAGTGGGAATGCTACAGCATCCGCCGCGTGAGCCGCCCCGTGAAAGGCATCGGCGACGCGCTCGTCATAATTGGCAGCGACCGCCGTGGCGCAGCCTACGGGCTGCTGGCGGTGTCGCGTGCGATAGGCGTGAGCCCTTGGTATTTCTGGCTCGACGCACCGGTGGCGCAGCGCAAGTCGCTCAGCCTGAGCGTAAAGGCTTACGATTCAAAGGAGCCATCGGTGAAATATCGTGGCATATTCATCAACGACGAGGACTGGGGCCTCTACAAGTGGGCTTCACAGACATACGAGAGAGACCGTGGCAACTTCGGGCCGCGCACGTATGCCGCCGTCTGCGAGCTGCTGCTGCGCCTCAACGCCAACTACCTTTGCCCCGCCATGCACAACTGCTCGAAGGCTTTCTATCAGGTGGCGGAAAACAAGCTCGTTGCCGACAGCTTCGGCATCGTCATGGGCACGTCGCACTGCGAGCCGCTTTTCCTGAACACAGCGACGGAGTGGAAGAAACAATACGGCGACTACGATTTCGTCACCAACCGTCGTGGCATGGACAGCGTTATGACGGCGCGGGTGAGGGAGACTGCGCCTTACGAAGGAGTCTATACGCTTGCCCTGCGCGGGCTGCACGACGTGGCGATGAGGGGCAGCAACGGCCTCGACGAGCGCAAGGACGTTATGCAACGGGCGTTGGAGTCGCAAAGGCAGATACTCGCCGACGTGCTGAAGAAGCCCGCCAGTGAGATACCGCAGGCGTTCACGCCCTACAAGGAGGTGCTCGACGTTTACGACCACGGGCTTAGGCTGCCCGACGACGTTACTATCATCTGGCCCGACGACAACTACGGCTACTTCAAGCGTCTCAGCAGCCCCAAGGAGCAGAAGCGATCGGGAAGGTCGGGCGTATACTATCATTCCTCATACCTCGGTCGGCCTCACAACTACCTGTGGATGAACACCACGTCGCCCACGTTGATGTATGAGGAGCTGTACAAGGCTTACCACGCCACCGCCGACCGCATCTGGCTGCTCAACGCCGGCGACATAAAGCTTTGCGAGCCTGCCGTTGACTTCTTCCTGAGCATGGCTTACGACATCGGCAGCTTCAGCTATGAACGCGCCGCAAGCTGGCGTGGCGAATGGACGGCGAGAATGATAGGCGGCAAGTACGCCAACGAGCTTGGCGACATATTCACCACTTTCTACGACCTGGCTTTCCAGCGCAAGCCCGAAATGATGGGGTGGGGGTCGCAGTGGACCAACGATGCCAAGGGCAGGGAGATAAACACCGACACCGAATTCTCGCTCACCAACTATCGTGAGGCAGAGCACAGGCTGTCGGCATACAGGCGTATAGCCGACAAGGCAGAGACCATTTACAAGCTGTTGCCGCAGGAGGCGAAAGCATGCTTCTACGAGGCGGTGGTCTATCCCGTGAAAGGCTGCGAGTTGATGAACCGCGCCGTGCTCGACGCGCAACGTAACCGCTGGTATGCCTTCCAGAACAGGACTGCCACAAACTATTGGGCCGACCGCTCGGCGACGGCGTTCGACAGCCTTGAGGTGATAACGAGAGACTACAACGCCTTGCTCGGCGGAAAGTGGAATCACGTGGTGCAGATGAAGCAAAACTCCGCTTCGGCCTATTTCGACAAGCCCGAACTGCGCAAGGCTTCGCTTGCCGAAGGCGCGAGGATGGGCATCAATGTTGAGGACGAGGACGTGCTTTTGGCAAAAAGCAGCTACCATGAGCTGCCCGCTTTCAGCAAATATCTTCCTGAGACAGAATATTACATAGACATCTTCAACCAAGGCAAGAAGGGCTTTGGCTGGAAGGCTACGACCGACGCACCTTGGCTCAGGCTCAGCCAGAGAGAAGGCCACGTTGAACAGGAGCAGAGGATAGAAGTGTCTGTAGATTGGGGCAAGGCCCCGCAAGGCGAGTGCGTGGCGGCAACCATCACCATCGCTGCCGACAACGGGCAGACGGAGCGCGTGCTGGTGTCGCTCTTCAATCCTGCCTCGCCAACCGCGCAAGAGCTTGACTCGGCGTTCGTCGAGACCAACGGCTACATATCCATTCCCGCCACGGGCTATTATAAGAAGCGGGAAAACAATATAATGAAGATAACCGACGTTCCTAATATGGGCTGCGAGGGCGAGGGCGTGCTGTTCGGCGAAGGCAACGACCCCATACAATACACGAGCCGCAAGGATGCCGCCTACGTGGAATACAAGTTCTACAGCTTCTCGCAGGGACTGGTCGACATTTACAGCTATGTGCTGCCCACGTTCGCCATCAGCGGCGACCGTGGTTTTGCGGGCCACGAGCGCACGAACATCGAGACCCATTACGGGCTGATGATAGACCCGGACACGCGAATACTGGAGGCTTCGACATCGTCGTTCGAATATGCCCAGCACTGGTATGAGAGTGTGATGCGCAACTGCCGCATCAACAAGACCACGCTGTGGGTGAGTCGTCCTGGCTGGCACACGCTGCGCGTGATAGGCGGCGACGGCGGCACAATGTTGCAGAAGCTTGTGCTCGACTTTGGCGGCATGAAGCGGTCGTACATGGGGCCGCAGCCTACGAGGGTGGCAATAAATGGAAACAGATAAAACAATAAAAGTGATGAAGACAAGAAAAGGGATATTGTTGTTCTTGATGGCGGCAATGGCTGCCGTGGCGCAGGCTGCGGAGAAGCCGGCACACGTGTTTGCCAACGGGCGGCCTTGGGCGGTGAGCCTTGACTCGCGTGCCGTGCACGGCGGCAACTACCAGTGGAAAATGCTGAAGGCGGGCGAGGCAAAGGCAACTCCTAAGCAGATGTCGGCGGCGGGTTTCGACGACAGCCAGTGGATGGATGCCGTGGTGCCTGGCACTGTGCTCACGTCGCTTATATATAATAAGGTGTACCCCGACCCCCACTACGGCGACAACAACCGCTTGGGCAAGGGTCTTATTCCTGACATCTCGCAGGTGGGCAGGGATTTCTACACCTACTGGTTCCGCACCGAATTTGAGCTGCCCGCCGACATGAAAGGGCAGACCGTATGGCTTCAGCCCGACGGAGTGAACTATCGCGCCGAGATATACGTCAACGGCAACCTCGTGAGCAGCATGGCGGGCATGTTCCGCAACGACTACATCGACATAACCGACTTTGTGAACATTGGCGGCAGGAATGCTGTAGCCGTGCTCGTGCATCCCATCGACATCACCGGCAAGCCCGGCTCGAAGTCGTGGGGCGCGAAGGGCGAGTTCCGCAATGGCGGCGACGGCAACATAGGCTGGGACGTTACGCAGCTGATGACCGTGGGCTGGGACTTCACGTGGAACGACGGCGTGCGCGACCGCAACACGGGCATCTGGCGTGGCATCAGCCTCTACGCCACGCGCGGCGTGCAGATGCGCCACCCGTTTGTCAAGTCAACTTTCGACAACGGCAACTACGGCCTAGCCCATGAGCAAGTGTCGGTGGAGCTGTTCAACCCGCGCACCAACAGCGGCACCTACCGCGTGGAGGGCGAGATAGAGGGCACGGGCATAACATTCTCAAAGCAGGTGCGCCTCAACCGTGGCGAGCTGCGCGAGGTGGTGTTCTCGCCAAAAGAATACAAGCAGCTCAACATTGCCTCGCCCAAGCTGTGGTGGCCAAAGAACAAAGGTGAACAAAGCCTCTACACCCTGCGCCTGCGCGTGAGCGACAAGAACGGCGTTTGCGACTCGCTTT
Source organism: uncultured Prevotella sp. (assembly GCA_964616945.1). GTDB lineage: Bacteria > Bacteroidota > Bacteroidia > Bacteroidales > Bacteroidaceae > Prevotella. Next base: position 4,783 of record CAZTUD010000040.1, read on the forward strand.
CGACCACGTTCGGCATACGCGACATACAGGTGTCGCGCAATACGCCCGACAAATCGAAGGTGTTCATAGTCAACGGCAAGCGCATATTTGTCAGGGGCAGCAACTGGCTGCCCGACGCCATGCTGCGCACCGACGACGCACGCATGGAGGCGGAGATGCGCTACACGGCGCAGAGCGGCGTCAACCTGCTCAGGCTGTGGGGCGGCGGCATTGCCGAGAGCGACAGGTTCTATGAGCTGTGCGACAAATACGGACTGCTCGTGTGGCAGGAGTTCTGGCTCACGGGCGACACGCGCCACCCCCACGACTACGACCTCTACCTTGCCAACATGGCTTCCACGGTGAAGCGCATACGCAACCATCCGTCGCTCGTGTTCTACGTGTCGTCGAACGAGGGCGCGGAGGTGAGCGGGGCGCGCAAGCTGCTTGCCGACATCGACGGCACGCGCCCCTACCAGGAGCAGAGCGAGACCGACGGCGTGCACGACGGAAGCCCTTACAAGCAAGTGAACCCCATGCGCCACTATGAGAACACCGCCTCCGACCGTGGCAGCCGCGTCGACGGTTTCAACCCGGAGTATGGCGCGCCGACGCTGCCCGTCTATGCATCGCTGAAAGACATGATGCCAGCCGCCGACCTTTGGCCGATGAACAAGCAGGTGTGGGACTATCTCGACGGCAACGGCTTCCACCTGATGACAACACTCTACGACCAGATGGTGCGCAAGTATGGCGAGCCTAAGTCGTTGGAGGACTATGCTTTCAAGGGGCAGCTCGTGGGTGCCATAAATTCGAAGAGCATCTGGGAGGTGTGGAACGAGAACAAGCTGCAATATGGCGACAGGTTCTGCTCGGGACTGCTTTTCTGGTACCACAACTGCACCATGCCGCAGGTGTGCGCCCGCATGTGGGACTACAGCCTTGAGCCTACAGCCTCGCTCTACCACACCATGCATGCCCTTGAGCCGGTGCACGTGCAGTTTGACTATTTGAAGAACACGGTGTCGGTGGTGAACGACCTACTTTACAGCCTCGACGGCTACAGCGTGTCCGCCACCGTCTATGACATCAACAGCAAGAAGGTGAGCACGGTGTCGAAGAATGTGAGCGTGCCGGAGGATGGCGTGGCGAACGATGTGCTGAAGCTGTCGTTCCCCGACGGCATCTCGCAGGTGCACTTCATAAATCTCGTGCTGAAGGACAACGGCGGCAACATTGTGTCGGAGAACTTCTACTGGCGGTCGAAAGACAAGTATGAGGGCAAGCGCACGGTTACGGGACCTTGCACGTCGGGCTTCGAGAGCCTTGGCGACATGCCGAAAGCGGCGTTGTCGGTGAAGACGAACGTGCGCAAGGCTGACGGCAGGCTCTACATGACCGCCACCCTTGTCAACCGTGGCAAGACCATTGCTTTCTTCAACCAGCTGGAATTGCTCGACGGAGAAGGCTCGCCCGTCCGTCCGACGTTCTATTCCGACAACTTCTTCAGCCTAATGCCGGGCGAGCGGAAGTCGGTAGTCATTGATGTCGCCGAAAGCTCATTGCCCGAGAAGGCCGTGCTCAAGGTGAAGGGTTGGAACACCGACGACTTCTCCCGCGCCATCTCTTCACGCTGACAACCTTATTGTCAACGGGCCTGCTTCTTTCTGTATTCCACGAACAGGCCGAGGGCAATGGCGAGGGCGAGGATGCCGTAGGAGGCGTAGGCTATGCCCTCGGTGGTGCGGATGGAGGCGGGGTGGAAGTCGAGCACCACCTCGTGCTTGCCGGGCTTCACGTTGATGGCACGCAGCACATAGTTCACGCGCCCGATGTCAACTTTCTGTCCGCCAACCGTCGCCGTCCATTCTGGATAGTAGATTTCCGAGAATACGAGCACGCCGCCCTTGTCGGAACTTGCCTCATAGACAAGGTGGTTGGGCGCGTAGCTCTTTATCGTAACCATAGACGTGCCGTCCTGCTTGGCTGCCTTGCCGAGCGTGGCGGCAAATTTTTTGTCGGCCACAGCCTCGTGCTTGAGGTCTATCTTTCCCACCTTCGCAATCTCCTCGTTGGCGTTGCCGACATAGGAAAGGTTGTCAACGAACCAGGCGTTGCCGTTGGCGTATGGGTTTTGCAGCGGCACGGTCTGCCCGCTCTGCAGGGGCAGGATTATGTATTTGGCGTTGAGCATGTTGAGCACGGGGAAGATGCTGTCGCCGTTCACCTTTGTCATGTCGCCGCCCGCACTGGCTATCGCCGCCATCGTCTTCTGCATTTCGGGCGAGATGTAGTAGTCTATCATGTCCTGGTAGCGGTGCAGTTTCGCGGCGTTGTAGCCGCCTATGCTCTTGTGGTAGTAGGAAGTCTCGTTCTCGTTGAACGTGTTCGACGAGAGATTCAGCACGCGGTAGTCAAGCCCCTTGTCCTGCAAGATTTGGCGGTCGGTCTGCGTCATCTGCTGCGGCGTGTCGCGCACGCTCTTCTCCACGAACATCGAGTCGTTGAGGTAGCGCTTGTCAACCTGCCACATGTCTATGAGGCAGAGCAGTGCCACGCAGCCCACCATGACCTTGGCCGAGAGCTTGCGGTATTTGTAGAGCAGCAGCAACGCCGTGCCGATGGCGATGATGATGAACGAGCGGAGCGCGTCGGAAGAGAATATGTATTCGCGCACCGACGTGAGGTTTGCCTCAAGCGCGTTGACGAACTGAGCCGCGTCGGGCCCCTGCTGGGCTATCTGGTTGAACTGCGCCATCTCGTTTTGCGAGATGAAGCTTGAGAAGAACAGCCCGGGAGCAAGGTAGAAAAGCAAAGCCACGCCGCCCGTGAGCGCGAACGACACCCAAAGCCAACGTGAGCTTTGAGGTTTGAGGTTTCCTCCCCATTCTTCCACAATCTTCTTCAACGCCATCATGGCAAGGAGCGGGATGGTGAACTCGGCGATGACCAGAATTGAAGCCACCGTGCGGAACTTGGCGTACATCGGCACGTAGTCGAGGAAGAAGTTGGTGAAGCCCATGAAGTTGCGGCCCCACGACAGCAGGATGCTGAGTATGGTGGCGGCGAGCAAAGCCCACTTCATCGGTCCTTTCACGATGAACAGCCCGAGGATGAACAGCATGAGCACGAACGCCCCGACGTAAACCGGGCCGCTCGTCATGGGCTGGTCGCCCCAATACTGCCCGAGCTGCTGGTAGGCCTGCATGAGCTGCGGGTCGGCCTTCTCCATAGCCTTGCTGTTGGCTGACATGGGGACGCTCGCGCCGCCCTTGGCGTTGGGCACGAGCAGCGTCCACGTCTCGCCGATGCCGTAGCTCCACTGCGTTATGTAGTCGCGGTCGAGGCCGCTCGAAGTCTGGTTGGCGGTGTTTTTCTTCACTATCTCGCTCTTGCCCCTCATGCTCTGCTGCGAGTATTCCCACGTGTGGTAGAGGTTGGAAATGTTGAGGCATATGCCGATGAGGCCGCCTGCCGCCGCCACAGCCGTGGCTTTCCAGAAGCGCGGCATCCAGTGGCCGCGAATGGCGGCTATGAGCCATGCCACGACCATGAAGAGGATGATGAAAAGATAGTAGTAGGTCATCTGCACGTGGTTGGCGTTGACCTCGAAGGCGGCGAATATAGCCGTTACGATGAAGCCCCACAGGTATTTGCCCCGGTAGGCGAGCACCATGCCGCCTATCATGGGCGGCAGGTAGGCAAGGGCCATGACTTTCCAGATGTGGCCGGCGGCTATGATGATGAGGAAATAGCTTGAGAACGCCCAGATGATGGAGCCAAGCACGGCAAGGTACTGGCGGAAGTTGAACGCGCGGAGCAGGATGTAAAAGCCTAAGAGATAGACGAAGAGATACCACACGTTGTCGGGCAGCCACAGGTGATAGACCTTTGCCGCCTGGCTAAGGAAGCTCGTGCTCTTGTACGACGGGGCTATCTGGTACATGGGCATCCCGCTGAAGAGCGCGTTTGTCCACCACGATTTTTCGCCCGTCTTTTCCTGGTAGAGCTTCACCTCCTGGCCCGCGCCCACCCCGGCCTGCGAGTCGTGCTGGTAGAGGATGCGGCCCTCAAGGTCGGCGGGGGCGAAATAAACAAAGGCTATGACGGCAAAAAGCGCTACTGCCACGATGTCGGGCAGCCATTTCTTCAATGTTTTCATGTTGAGTTGATATTTTGCACAAAGTTAGTGTTTTTTCCCCAATAAATCAAAATAAAAGCGCAAAAGTAGCTTGTTGGCACACAACAAAGTGAGGATGGATGCACAGGAAAGGCCGTTGGCGCGTCCTCTTCCCGCTGCATTCATGGGGAGTATAGGGCGCAATGGCGGGACCTTGCCGCCGCCATCAACGTTGTAAGCTTATAGCAAAAGGTCTTTCGCAGCGTAGCATTTATATTCACGCTACGCAGCGAAAGACCTTTTGTCGTATAGGAAAATGAAGGCTATGAAAGATGCGCGATGGGCTTATTTCGCCGCTTTCGCAAGGTCAATCATGCGCGACAGCTCTGCCACGGCATCCTCGTTGGAGCCGCCGAAGCCGGTAATCTGGAAGCGGATGTTGCCCTGCTTGTCGATGACGAACTTTGCCGGAATGCCCGTCACGCCGAATGCCGTCACGGCGTCGTTCTTGCCAGTTGCGGGGTTCTTGGTGTCCATCACGAGGTGGAACTCGTCGAAGCCGTTGTCGTGGAGGTATGCCTTTGCTTCCTTGGCTGCCTGTTCAGGCGTGCCGCTCTCCCACGTGTGGATGAAGAGGAATGCCACGTCGGGGTCGTTCTTGTATTTCTCAAGCGTCATCTTCATTGCCGGCAGCGACCGCTTGCACGGGCCGCACCATGTTGCCCAGAAGTCGACAACGACCACCTTGCCCCGCAGCTTGCTCAGTTGCACCGTGTTGCCGTCGATGTCCTTGAGCGTGAAGTCGGGAGCGGGCTTGTTGATCATCTGCTCCGGTATCTTGGCGAGCTTTTCCTCTATGCGCTCCTCGTTGGCTTTCTTGACGTATTCGTCGAAGCCGTCGGCTGTGCCGTTTGCCTTTGTCCAAGCGGCTTTCATCACTGCCAAGCCGTCCTTGCCGATGCGGCCGTCGCGCAGCGTCTTGTCGAGATGGGTCCATGCCTGCATGACTTGGCCGTGGTTGATGGCGAGCTTCCAGTAGCCGAAGCTGTTGGCCTTGTTGCCAACCTTGCTGTTGTAGAGGCTCCACGCCTCGTCGGCGTTGCCGTTGCCGGCGAGCCAGTCGGCGTATGCCATGTACACCATCGAGGCTCTCGACTTCTCGCGTCCTGAGAGTGTGGGCACCACCTTGTCGGCTTCCTCGCATCCCTCTTTCAGTGCCTGCCCGGCAGCCTCAGTCTTTCCGGCACTCTCGAGCTTTTGGCCAACCGAGAAATAAACCGCGCTCTTGAACACGGGGTTGCTGCACTTGCGGGCATATTCCAAAGCCTTGTCGGCATTGCCCTCGCCGGCGTATGCGTCTGCCACGGCGTAGATGGCCTCGTCGTAAACGTCGTCATTGCCGAGCTTCTTGGCAGGGTATTTCTTCAGCCAGGCGAGATATGCCTTTTCCTTTGCCGCAGCCCCGTCTGTGGAGGTGCTTATCTTCTGCATGTCGGCGCTGCGCATGGCGATGCCGCGCGGGAACTTCTTCTTCACGTTGGCAACAATGTTTTCGGCAGTCTTGCTTTCGTTGATGCCGTAGTAGCCGTAGCTTGCGTTGAGCAGGTCAATCTCCTTCTTGCTCTTGGCGAGCTGCGCCATTTCGGCCTTGAACTTCTCAAGCTGCTCGCCGCCAGCTTTCTTTGCCGCGCGTCCGCGCTGCAGGAAGCTGTAGTCCTGTGCCTGTACGCCAAGCGTGAGCATGGCGAGGCACAACAAAAGAATAACTTTCTTCATAAGTGTTTTCCCAGTTAATAAAATGTTTATCGGTCAATGATGTTAATTCCCATTGCAAAGGTATGGTTTTCCATACCTAACGCAATGGGAATTTGTGTATTTTTAAGAAAAAACCTGTTTATTGTCAGTGGCCCTTGCCCTCAAGCTTGCCGAGGCTGAACACCACGGAGTACATTACGGAAAGGCTCATGTCGGGCAGCTGCTGGCGTATGACACGTGCGGCGGCTTGCTTGGTTGCCTCGTCGGCGGTTTGGAAGTGCTTGCAAAGGCCGTCTATGACCGCTGCCTGGTATGTGGGTTCAAGGTTCTTGAACTCTTGCGAAATGGTGGCGAAGAGGGTTGTGTTGTCGCCGCCCATTTTCCCTATAATCTCCAGGGCAGGCGTAAAGCTTCCGTCGGCGTTCACCTTTTCTTTCTTTATGCCGTCGGCGAGGGCTTTCACCTTGCTTGCGTCGTAGGGCTTGTTGTAGGCGAGGTAGGCGTAAGTGGTGCCGAAGAAGAAGCGTTTCACCATGCTGTCCACCTCCTGCGTGTCGCCCATTTTCTTGCGGTTGGCTATGAAGAATTGGGCGGCTGGCTGCTCGCTGTTGTTGGTGTAGCCACGGTAGATGAAGCCGTTTTCGGGGGCTGTCTTCTGCTGGTCGGTGAGGCTGTTGAAATAGTCAATCACCAGTGCGTCTATTGAGTCGCTCTTGGCCATATACTCGTCTCGCCTCATGCGTTTGCCGCTGAGTTCGTCCATCAGCAGTGCGGCGTAGTTTTTCACGGCCTCGGCCGAACGTTCGCCGCCCTCGTAGCGAGCCTTGATTTTCTCTGGTGTCATCTCCGGGTTAAGGGCGCGCTCAAGCTCGGAGACAAATTCGTCGGCCGGGCGGTAGCCTGTTGTGCGTGCCGCCTCGGTGTCGTCGGCATTGATGATGACAAATGTGGGGTAAGCCTTTACGTTGAAACGCTTGGCGAGAGCCACGCCCTCCCCCTTCTCTGCGTCAATTTGCAAGGCGACAAACCGCTGGTTCATGAAGTCGCCCACGGTCTTGGTTGGGAACGTTTGTTTTGCCATCAGCTTGCAAGGTCCGCACCAAGAGGTGTAAAAATCCACGAACACTTGCTTTCCCTCCGTCCTTGCTGCTTGCAGGGCCTCGGCGTAGGTCAGCTTGCGGAAGTTGGTCTGCGCTGCCGCCGTCATTGCCAACACCGTGCAGAGGGCCAAGAATAGTATCTTTTTCATCTTTGACTTGTTATTTTTGAATTTTGAATTATGAATTTTAAATTGCTTAGTTGTTTATGTTGAAGATGTGGTAGCCAAACAGCCAATAGGTGGCCCTGAATGTCGGGTTGACATACTTCACGGTTTTCACCTTCCCCGTTCCCTCCATCGTCTTCACGGGCTGGCCTATTGGTGCGCCGCCGTTGGTCTCGTAAATATAGATGTGGTAGCGGTCTCCGCTTTGCGTGCCCACTATGAGATAGTTGAAGTTGTCTCCGCCGCCACGGTTCCAGAATTGGTTGCCTACGTAGTTGATGGTTTCTCCCGCGCCTATGCCTTCCGGCCTCAGCTCAACCTCGGCCAAGTCGTCTTCGTTGTAATTGACGGCATAGAGCCGTCCCCCGCTGACGCAGTAGATGTACTTGGCGGTAAGTCCGTTGGTTGCGAATGCGGTTGCCGACGCGAGTTGTGACGTCGCTGGTATGGCAGTGCGGCTGGCGAGGAAAATGCCTTGGCGTGTTACGCTCGTGACATAGAGGAAGCGGTTGCCCGAGGCATCCTGCAGGATTGCCAGCGGCGTGCCTGAGCGGTTCATGTAAGTGTAGCCGACGTGCAGGCACGTGTACCCGGAGAGGGAGGTGGTCAGCTCGCCGCCTGTAAGGTCGCGGTAGGTCAACGGTGATGCGCTTCCGCCATAGTCGACGGCGAGGAGCGAATGGGCTGTCTCGTCCCACAGGAGCAGGCCGCCATAAGAGGGATAAACGTCCATCGTGAACATGGTGCTTCCGCCCACACCCTCGTCGGTTGTCATGCCAAACTTGCCCGTTGACTTGCTGCTCGAATAAGCACCGTCGGCCGAGGTCGTGCGTATTCCTGCCGACGAGACATATACGCTGTAGCCCATTGGCGTTTGTATTATGCCGTAAGCCTTCTCGCTGTCGTCCATCGGGTCGAAGAGCAAGTTGGTGCGGTCGAATATTTTTGTCATGTCGGTTGTGCGGTACACCTTGATGTCCCCCTGCGCGGTTGTCACGGTCAACGCCGCCGTCGACTCCATCTCGTCGTTGTCGGGGTTGATGTAGTACATGCCGTAGTTGGTGTACAGGTATGCCGGCGCACCTTGCAACGACTGTCCTTGGGTTGACGCTATCAGGTTCTCGGCCGTTTCGTTCTTTGCCGTAAGCAGGTCGAGGTCGGTGTTGCCGTCGGTTGTCTCTTTCAGCACGTAGAAGCCTTGCGAGAAGTTGGTCTGCACCGTGAGCGTGCTCAAGGCGTATGCGGTGTAGCCGTTGCTCTTCGACGATGCCACGAAGCGCAGCTGGTAGGTGTCCGGGGCCACTGCCACCGTATAGTCGAGGTTTTTCTCGTTGCCAATGACGATGGGCTGTATGGTGTCGCCGTCGGCATTGGTGTCGCCTGTCTGGCTGTTGAGCAGCATCCATTGGTATTCCATGTCGCTGTAGCCCGTCTCCACGTCGGGCGTTATCTGCAGGTGTTCCCCCACGTATGCCGTGGCGGTGTAAGCGTCGTCTATGCCCGATATCGTTATGTCGCTTACGTTGGCATAGTTGCCAGTAGTGCTGTCGTCGTCGAGGCAGGCGTTGAGCGACAGTGACGCAATGAACATTAGTATGTAAGCTGGTATTTTTTTCATGGTCGGTGATATTTATCGTGAATAGCCAATGAACACCACAGTGCCGTCAGCCTCGGTGAGAGGCTCGAGCCCGCGTTCTGCGCGTGAGGCGTTTTCTTCGGCAAGAAGCTTTTGCATTTTCTGCATCATGTAGTAAAGATAGTTGGAGTCGCCGGTCATCAGCTCGTCGATGTAGTCGTCGTCCCAGGCGTTCCCGGTCTTGTTGATTAGGAACTGGTGTTTCACTACGCCGTATGCGCCGAAATAGTTGGAGAAAGATATTGAGATGCTCGGGTAGTTCGGGTATGGGTGGTAGGCCTTGTTCCAGTTGGCAGGCTCGGCAAGGCGGTCGGTGAACGTGATGCTGCGTGCCTGGAACACGGGATAGCCATGCTTGAAGTAGTCGGTTTCCTTGAATCCGAACTTCAGCACGACCGACGTGTCTTTCAGCGACTCGTCGCGCAGCAGCACTATTGGCAGCGAGGCTCGTGCCTGGCCTGCGGGAATTTTGTAGTAGTCGGCCAGCGAGGGGTCGTCGAAGGCCACGTAGTGGCGGCCCGCCACGGCCATGTTTGCCGTGGTGTCGAGCTGCTGCAGCTCCACGGGGCGGTCCTTGTCCGACGTGAAGCCCATTGTCTCTACGTCGACCCAAATGGTGTCGCGGACGACGTTTTCGCCCGAATAGACGAACGAATAAGTCTGGCCGGCGAGTGAGGCGTCAAAGTCTTCGGTTGACGACACGCTTTGATAGTAGAAGTTGAGCCGGCACGTGGGGTCGTCGTATAGTGGCAAGTCTTTCTCGCACGAGGACAAAAAAGACATAGTGATTAAGGACATAATAACATAGGAACATATTTTGTTATGCCTTATTGTGAGACTCTTTATTGTCATAGCGTTTGTTTTTCAGTTTTACTTTTTACTTTTGGTCAGGGTCGTATTCGGTGAGCGGCAGAGGTACGATGTAATCGTCCTCGGTTATGGCGTCGGTGTTCCAGAGCATTGTCGTGGCGTTGAGGCGCTTGTAGGTGAAGAACATCTGCCCCTCGGCAAAAAACTCGCGGCGGTACTCGTTCTCCATCTCGGCCTTGGCCTCGGCCACCGACGTGAACGGCGTGTAAAGCGTGAAGGCGCAAGCCGCCATGTAGGTGCTGTACAACGACTGTATTTCGTCGAGGTTGTTGCTGGTTTCCATTGCTATGAGGTACATTTCCGAGAGGCGCAGCATGGGTATGATTTGGTATTTCGTAGTCAGGTATCGTGACGTGGCCTCGCTTTCGTCGTACCAATACTTTTTTGTTGCAGGGCAAATGGCGTTCGACGGGTTCCTCGTGGTGCGGTTCCATTGGCTCAAGTACCTGTTGTGCGAGGCAGTGGCTCCGGGTATTGACTCGTAAAGCTGCGTCAGCATGTTGTTTGACACGAAATAGTTGTAGGTTCTTGCCTGGCCTGTTGACCCGCCTATGAGGTCGCTTGTGGTATAGTCGAGCAGGTCGTATTTGCTCAGGTAGAAGAGGCACTCGCTGGGCAGCCCGTTGTAGCCGGCGGCCAGGTCGGAAACTCCGCTTAGGGAGATGAGGCTGTTGCCGTCGGCGCCCTTTGCGTTGATTATCTCCGTTGCTATGTCGTGGGCCTCGGTAGTGTTGCCGAGGTAGAGGGCCATGCGTGCGTGCAAAGCCCGCACTGCCCAATAGTTGAGCCTTGCCTGGCGATAGTATTTATAATCGTCTTGCACGTCGTCGTCGGGGTTGTTAAGCTGCGTGTAAGTTTGCTCAAAGATGGGGTCGCTTGCCTTCAGCAGCGCCTCGGCGTTATCGATGTCACTGCGCAGTTTTGCCACATACTCGTCGAACGAGTAGTAGGGTGGCATGTCGTCGATGCTCGTCACCTCGCTGTAAGGCAGCGAAACCTGCTTGGTGGCGTTTTGCGGCAGCTGCCCGAACAGCCTCAGCACGTCCAGCTGGCAATAGGCGCGTATGGCGTAGGCTTCGCCCTGTATCATTTGCCTTGCCTGTGTGTCGGCTATGTTTCCGCCGTCTTCATCTA
>CAZTUD010000041.1:0-15467 GCA_964616945.1 uncultured Prevotella sp.
AACCGTCGTCGAATTCCTGAAAGAATGCCTGCCGCCGATGGACCAAGACCTTGCCAAGCGCTTGCGCAAGCTCTTGGAGAAGCGCGGCGTGAAGTTCTACCTTGGATCGTCGGCGAAGAGCATAGCGAGAAACGCCGACGGCCTGACCCTCACCTTCACCCAGAAAGGCAAGGAACTGTCGGTGGATGCAGACACCGTGCTCGTGGCAACAGGCCGTCGGCCCAATACCGACGGCTTGGGCTTGGAAGACGCGGGAGTGGCATTCGACCGCCACGGCATCACCGTTGACGACAACCTCGAGACTTCCCTCAAAGGCGTTTACGCCATTGGCGACGTCAACGGCAGGGTGATGCTCGCCCACGCAGCCGAACAGCAAGGCAAGCAGGTGGTGGAAAGCCTCTCACCAGCCCTCTCCCAAGGAGAAAGGGCAAGCCTGCACGCCAATGTGGGTGCTCTCACCCCTCCCTTGAGAGGAGGACGTGGGGAGGCCTTGATACCCTCCGCCGTATTCACCGTGCCTGAGCTGGCGGGCGTAGGTCCCACCGAGACGCAGCTGAAGGAAAAGGGCGTGAAGTTTGAGGTGCACAAGTCGTTTTACCGTGCCAACGGCAAGGCCGTGGCAATGGACGCAACCGACGGGCTGGTGAAGATTATGACCGACGAGGACGGCCGCATCATTGCATGCCACGTCCTCGGCGCACATGCCGCCGACCTCGTGCAGGAGGCCACCGTGCTCATCGAGCTTGGAGCCACCATCGACCAGCTACACCACATCGTACACATACACCCAACCCTTGGCGAGCTTCTCGTCTCATAGAACAGGAAAGGCTCACCGCTTTTGTAGCCCCGCTTCATCCGTGCGAAAGCACGGGTGAGGCGGGGCTTTCATTTTGGCGCGGCATCAGTCCATATAGGGTTGCCGTTATAAGGACATTCCAACCCATTCAAGTGTTACAGAAACTTAAATAACCATCCATCTCGAAATTAAATCAAAAAACCAACTGGTTTTTTGAATATTTTTTTGTAACTTTCGGCCATAAAATACATGTTTATAAATTTATTACGAAAGCTACAATGGCCAACTTATTCAACGGCGACGGCAAAAGCAACCGCAGCGACTCTACCAAGCGCACTATCATTTCGTACTTCATACGCAACGGCAACGCCACTACCAACGACGTAGCGCGGGCGATAAGCGTCAGCATGCCAACCGCATCGAAACTCATCGGTGAGCTGTGCGACGACGGCTACGTCAACGAATACGGCAAACTTGAGACCGACGAGGGCCGCCGCCCGCAGCTTTACGGCATCAATCCCGAATCGGGATATTTCCTCGGCGTGGACTTCGACAACAACACGGTGAACATCGGGCTCATCGACTTCAGCGGCCATCTCGTAGATTTGGAGCTGAACAAGCCATTCAAGCAGACAAACGACATGGAGAACCTCGACGCGCTCTGCGCCCTCATAAGGGAGTTCATCGACAACATCGACGTGCCGAAGGATAAAATCCTCACCATGAACGTCAACATATCGGGCCGCGTGAACCCGGAGACCGGCTACAGCTACAGCATATACAACTTCACCGAGACGGCACTTGCCGCATTGCTTACCGAGAAGATGGGCATAGAAACCTCCATAGAAAACGACAGCCGCGCAATGGCATACGGCGAGTACGTGGCGGGAAGCGTCAACGGCGAGCAGGACGTGCTGTTCTTCAACGTGAGCTGGGGGCTGGGAATGGGAATGATACTCAACGGCGAGCTTTACAAGGGCAAGTCGGGCTTCGCGGGCGAGCTGGGACACATGCACGCCTTCAACAACGAGCTGATATGCCACTGCGGAAAGAAAGGCTGTTTGGAGACCGAGGTGTCGGGCAGCGCATTCCACCGCATAGTGAAAGAGCGCATCGACGCTGGAGAGGCATCGACGCTGAACACCGACAAGGACGGCAACTTCACGCTGAAAGACCTCATAGAGGCCACAAACAACGAGGACTGGCTGTGCATCGACGTGGTGGAAAGCATAGGCCAGAAGCTCGGGCAGCGCATAGCAAGCCTCATAAACATCTTCAACCCCGACCTCGTGGTGCTGGGAGGGTCGTTGTCGTGCACTGGCGACTACCTGTTGCAGTCGGTGCGCTCAGCCGTCATCAAGTATTCGCTCAGCCTCATCTACAAGGACACGAAGATTGTGCTGTCGAAGTTGCAAGACCGCGCCGGAGTGGTGGGGGCATGCATGATAGCAAGGAAAAACGCCCTAAAAGATTAAAATCCAAGACAAACATATTTTTTATCATTAAAACAACCATGCGAAAAACTATTTTTTCTCTCCTGTTGCTATTGGGCGCAGCGTCAGCCCAAGCCGCCGTCAGCGCCGACTACAACAGCGTGCTGCCCGCGCCGCAAAGCATAACAGCCGTGAAAGGAAAGCCTTTCCTGCTCACGAAGAACACCTTAATCTACACCAAGACGGGCAACGACGACATGAGCCGCAACGCCTCGTTCCTCAGCCAGTATATCAAGGATCTCACAGGCATCAAGCCCGCCGTGGAAATTGCCGGCAAGACAAAGGGCAAGAGCCTCATCTCGCTCGTGCTCGACGGCAAGGCACGCAACATGGCCCCGGAGGGCTACCGCATAACGGTTACCGAGAAGGGCGTAACCATCACTGGCACCACGCCAGCAGGAGTGTTCTATGGCGTGCAGACACTGCGCAAGTCGCTGCCCGTGGCGCAGACCCCGGCAGACACCGTCGCCCTCGAAGCCGCCATCATCAACGACTCGCCACGCTTCGGCTACCGAGGCATGATGCTCGACTGCTCGCGCCACTTCTTCAGCGTTGGCGAGGTGAAGAAAGTGCTCGACATGCTCGCCCTGCACAACTGCAACCGCTTCCACTGGCATCTCACCGACGACCAGGGCTGGCGCTTCGAGGTGCCGGGCTATCCCAAGCTCACGACAGTCGGCTCAAAGCGCAACGCAACCGTCATTGCGCGCAACTCCGAGCTTACCGACGAGACACCCTACGGTCCCTACTTCTACTCCGATGCCGAGATACGCGACATAGTGAAGTACGCTGCCGACCGCTACATCACCATCATACCGGAGATTGACATGCCCGGACACATGATGGCGGCCCTTGCCTCCTATCCCGAACTTGGCTGCACGGGAGGTCCCTACGAGACAGGCCAATACTGGGGCGTTTACCGCGACATCCTCTGCGCAGGCAACCAGAAGGTTTACGACTTCGTGGAGACCGTGCTCGACAAGGTGTGCGACCTCTTCCCCACGTCCGAATACATCCACATCGGCGGCGACGAGAGCCCGCGCGTGCGCTGGGAGAACTGCCCCAAATGCCAGGACATGATAAAGAAGCAGGGCATCGTGGCAAAGGACGAGCAGAGTGCGGAGGCACTGCTGCAGGGCTACTTCGACCGCCGCGTGCAGGCCTACCTTGAGACCAAGGGCCGCAAGATTATCGGCTGGGATGAGCTGCTGGGTTGCGACGTTGACACCACGGCAACCATAATGTCGTGGCGCGGGGCAGAGCCGGGAGCCGAGGGCGCGAAGCTGGGCCACAACGTGATAATGTCGCCCAACAGCAACTGCTACTTCGACTTCGACCAGTCGAAAGAGCACTACTTGGAGCCCACCGACTGCTACGGCACCCTGCCCATAGAGAAAGTCTATGACTGGGACCCAATAGCCAAAGGCCTCAGCCCCGAAGTGGCGGCACGCATACTGGGCGTGCAGGCAAACGTGTGGACTGAGTACATCTCGCGCGACAACGTGCTCGAATACATGATTCTGCCCCGTTTAGCTGCCCTCGCCGAGGTGCAGTGGATGCAGCAGGACAAGCGCGACTTCGACGGCTTCAAGCAGCGTGCCACGTCGCTCCGCCACATCTACGAGCGTTATGGCTGGACCTACGCCCATCACCTCTGGCCCGAAGAGTTCCGCAAGGTGGCAAAACAATATTAGAAAGATTTTTACAACACCCCCTCTGAGAATGGCGTATTTGCGACGAAGCAATGGTTTGGTCGCAAATACGCCATTCTCAGCGAAGGTTGCAACATGCTGGCAATGAACAAGTTGTGATTTCCTTACAATTTTTCCGCCTCATGCGCACCTTCCTTACGGCGTAAGGGTGCCTGCCTTACGCCGCCAAGAACCCTTCTTGCCGCCGCCAACGACTCACCTTCGCGGCGTAAAGCAGACAGCTTCGCGCCGCCAAGATGGTCGAGGCACGGCAGACGAGTGCCACCAAAGGGCAAAAAACACCAAACGTTAAAGATTTTAACTTCTCCTTGCCCATTTTTTCAGACCATTGTTTTGTGTCAGTTTGCTTTACAATTCTGACTGTCAAACCAGTCTTTTATCCACCCTCCTCCTCCACTCATTTAAACAAATTGGGCACGAAACATCCACAAGTTTATGGTTAATTCGTGGGCAGTTCGTAAACGTTCGTGCTTCGCACAGAGATTAAGTCATTTATTTTTTTAATTCGTGTGCAATTCGCAAAAATTCATATTTAAACAAACGTTAATCAGAATGACTTTGTTTTTGGATTTCATGCCAAATTCGTGGAAAAACGTGTTGAATAATTCAAACTATGCCACTTGATTTAAATCATTTTTCTACTTTTTTTATTATTTTTTGTGCAAAAACATTTGGCAATCTCGCAGATGTTTTGTTATTTTGTGCCCAAGTTCCATGCGTGGTTGCTTGCGGCCATGCTGAATGGGACGATCTTACTTAAAGAAGAGCGTTTGTCTCATTATCCACCACTGAATCCGGAAAATTCACAGATACGGGTAATAAGCAAATCAGCTCACGCATGGTTTATTGTGTCCATATTCATGGACTCCATATACCTCAATGCGTGGGCTTTTGCATTAACCACGTATCGAGGTCAATTCCGGAACCCAGTGGTGTGGTGAGCAAAAGTCCCCGCTTTTTTTCATGTTTAACATAAACCCACATCACGAGGCACGAGGGGCACCGCCTCACACGAAGATTACAACGCAAGTTGCAACCACCCGCGCCCACACCGCGCACCCTGTCAGCGGACAACAGTGTCCGCACGAACTTTCACACATCAAACTATTTAAAATCGAATGTTATATGAAAAAAAGTTTGTTCACCCTTTTCTTGCTGCTCACGGCGGCTTGCCCCATATTGGCTAAGACCCTCGTGGCTGAATTGACACTCAACGACGACGAATCCACCTACACCCTCACATTCAAGGCTGTGGATGAGACACCGACGTATGTTATAGAAGGAGAAGGCATGTATGCCATCGGTCTTAGCAATTACAACAACTACAATGGTGGCATGTACAGCGATTCTGGCAGCAAAATAACAAAAGCCGTACTGGATGCTTCCATGAAAGATGTTAAGCCAACAAAAACCGCATATTGGTTTTACAATTTAAGTGCCATCACTTCCATTGAGAACCTGGAATATCTTGATACATCTGAAGCTACAGACATGCAATACATGTTTAGGGGATGTAATAATCTGACAAGCCTTGATGTAACCAATTTCAACACAAGCAAGGTTACGAATATGAGCTACATGTTCTACGAATGCAAGAAACTGCCAAGTCTCAATGTTACGAATTTTGACACGCAGAATGTCACGGACATGAGCTACATGTTCTACGGTTGTTTCGCGCTGACAAGTCTTGACGTGACTAAATTCAACACGAGCAAAGTCACTAACATGCAAGGCATGTTCGACAATTGTCAAGCTTTAACAACGCTAAACGTAACGAAGTTCGACACCCAAAATGTCACGGACATGAGCGGCATGTTTGAATCCTGTTATAAATTGAAAGCTCTTGACGTTACACAATTCAATACAAGTAATGTGACCAACATGAGCGGCATGTTTTGGGGTTGCCGAGAAGTAACAACACTGAATGTGACAAAATTTGACACACAGAAAGTCACTAACATGAGCTACATGTTCTACGATTGTTATGTGCTGGCAAGCCTTGACGTTACAAAATTCAACACAAGCAATGTTACAGACATGCAATGGATGTTTGCAGATTGTCGCGTTTTGAAGACACTTGATGTAACGAAATTTGACACGCAGAAAGTCACCAACATGAGCTACATGTTCTACGATTGTTACGCCCTAACAAGCCTTGACGTTACAAAATTCAACACAAGTAATGTAACAAAAATGCAATGGATGTTCAACTCTTGCATGGCACTCAAAAAAATAGATGTGACAAAGTTCAACACAAGCAAGGTAACAGACATGAGCTACATGTTCGTCAGCTGTAATAGTCTGACCACTCTTGATTTAAGCAATTTCGACTTTAGCAGCAATCCGGACGTATCTGTCATGGCTACTTCTACAAACTTAAAAGAAGTGAATCTCGGCAGCAACGATATCAGCAAAACTACTCATTACAACCGATATATAGGCAATGCTTTTAATGGTTTAGCAACAAGGAATGGAAACGTAACAACGCCTGTTCATCTTACTCGTACTTTCGACAGGGCCTCTTTAGGTTCAGTATATTCAGGGAGCGCGCAAATGCCTCCTTACTACAGATATTGCGGCGGCTACTTCACCATTGCCGACACCTTGAACTGCAACACCGACTATACGCCGAAGGTGAACGCCGATGCCGACCTATGGCAAAGCAACCGAACCCTGAAGGCAAACGTGTGGAACACGCTCGTGTTGCCCGCAGGCCTGACAAAGGCGCAAGTGACGCAATCGCTGGGAAGCGATGTGGAATTGTGTTACATGGACAGCTTCGACGGAAAGGCTCTGAGTTTCAAGACTTTCACCGACAGCGATTTCCCCACAAAGGCAAACACACCCGTGTTGGTGAAACCGACGAGAGAGATAAAGTACCTCGCCTATATAAACGTCTCGGTTGTAGCTCCAGACAACGACCTGACGGTAACCACGGAGCCTGTCAACGGCTACACCGCCTCGTTCATAGGCAGCTATCTGAAGACCATGAACCTTGGCAGGGAGGGCTACTACTATTACGACGGGCAGTTCCTGCACAGCGCGGGCAACTCTACGGTGAACAACACGCGCGGCTACTTCACGTTCTCCGGACCGACCGACAACGGCGCGGCAAAACGCTTTGTGCTCGACGACGGCGGCACGGTGACAGCCATCGACAACATCAACGGCGAGCCAGCCAGCGCAAACGCCCCTGCCTACAACCTCGCCGGACAGCGCGTGGGCAGCGACTACAAAGGTATAGTGATAATAGGCGGCAAGAAGACAATACGCAAATAACCCCCTAAACACCAACGACAACAATGGACAACGCAAAAAAGACATACGTGAAGCCCGAATCGCAGACGCTCTTCTTTGAGGACCTCATGGACTACGAGGAAAACCTCCCAGCCAACACCGTGGACCACGTGGTGGACGCAAAGGGCTGGCAAAGGACGCGACCGATGAACCCTAAAATGGAAGATGAGTTCGATGCCTTCACCCCGCCCGCCTTCAGCAAGAAGAGCTGGGACCACTTGGACAACACCGGCTGGGACGACTGACGAGAAACTAACCATTTTCTCATATTACATATACATTCACACACCGTGCGCCACCCCCGTGAGGGCCTGGCGCATTTTTTCTTGGACAAACACAGCTGCAATGCTGATTATTTCAGTCTAAATTTGCTGCTTAAAAAAAAATTGCGTATTTTTGCAAATAAAAGAGACATGCCTAAAATTCTTCTATACATAACGGCCAAAGTGATATGGCAATTCCTTTTCTGGAATACTGACTATTATGAGAACAGAGCCCATGTACACGTAGGCAAGAAAAGAACGGAACACTTATGCAAGATTTGGTTGGAGCCAAATGTTGAATTGGCCGACAAGGGGGATTTGACAGATGCTCAAGCTAAAAAGGTCGTCGAAATAGCGAAAAAGTATAGAAATAGGCTGCTGAAGCAATGGCAGACTTTTAAGAAAGGCGATGCCATAAGAATAATAAAAATAAGGAAAACAAAATAAAGGAGGCAGAGATGTTTAAGACAGAAGGGTATTGGAACGTTACTCCAAAAATAAAGCAAGTATCGTTCCCTAAACGCGGAAAGTTCCAAGTAGATTTGCAAGATGGCAGGTCTATTGTAATGCCAGTGTCGTCATTCCCATCTTTGAAGAAAGTACCGACAAAGGAACGCAAGAACTGGTACCTCATGGGCGGTGGTGTTACTTGGGATTCATGCCCCGAAGTAATCCACATTGAGCAGATATTGGGCAACTATAGCAATTATGCACATGAGGCATTGCGGGCTTGAAACAAAGCTACGTGTTCACACGGACATTAAAATCTTTAATGTCCGTGTGAGATAATGACCTTGGCTGATTGCGGGTGGTCAGTCTTCCTTAATGTTCCGCTATGGCGGCACCCCACTCCCGGCACTGCCCCTCGGCATCGGTGTCGGGAGCCCATTTCACTTTCAGCGGGTCGGCGCAGATTTCGAAGCCAGCCTCCTCAAGGCGTTGCTGGATGCGCTTCTCGCCGCCACCACCCCAGCCAATGGAGCCAAAGGCGGCGGCGCACTTATTCTTGAACTTCATGCCGTGCAGCATCTCCAGGATGCCGGCTATGGCAAAGGTCATGCCCATGTTGACCGTGGGCGAGCCCACGAGGACGGCCTTCGAGCGGAACACCTCAAGCACGATGTCGTTCTTGTCGTCCTTGACGGCATTCATAAGCACCACGCGCACCTGCGGGTCCTTCTGGCGTATGCCGTCGGCAATCGCCTCCGCCATGCGGCGCGTCGCCTGCCACATGGTGTCGTAGATGATGGTAATCTGGTTTTCCTGATAGTCGCCCGACCACTCCTTGTAACGGGTGATGATTTCGGGGATATGGTCAGTCCAGATGACACCGTGAGACGGGGCTACCATCTTCAACGGCAGGTTCATGGCGACAATCTCGTTCACCTTCTTCCTCACCATCGGGTTGTAGATGTTGAGGATGTTGGCATAATATTTCTCCGCCTCGCGGAAGAGGTCGCGCTGGTTCACGGTGTCGTCGTAGAGGCTCTCCGTGGCATAGTGCTGTCCGAAAACGTCGTTGGAGAACAATATCTGCTCCTTGTCGGCGTAGGTAACCATTGTGTCGGGCCAGTGGCACATGGGGCACTCAACGAACGTCAGCGTGTTGTCGCCAATGGGGAGCGTGTCGCCCGTCTTCACGTTGACGAAGTTCCAGTCCTCATGGTACAGTCCCCTGAGTATCTGCTCGCCCTTCTTCGTGCAATAGATGGGCGTGCCTGGAATTTCCGCCATCAGTGCCGGCAGGGCACCACTGTGGTCGTTCTCGTTGTGGTTCATCACAATGAGGTCAATGTCCTTCAAGTCGATAGCCTCCTTGAGATGGGCCACGAACTCATGGTCGTAAGGTCCCCACACGGTGTCGATGAGGACATTTTTCTTGTCGCGTATGAGATAGGAGCTGTAGCTTGAGCCGAAATGCGTTGACAACTCGTCGCCGTGGAAGTGCTTCAGCTCCCAGTCAATCTTGCCTACCCAAGAGACCTTTTCTGTAATTTTCTTCATTTGTTATGGGTTGAATGGAGTGTTTGGATTTAACTGAGCCAATTAGTCTTCCTGAACCTCAAAGTCTTCCTTGCTCACTCCGCACACCGGGCATGTCCAGCTGTCGGGGATGTCCTCAAACGCAGTTCCTGGCTCTATGCCGTTGTCAGGGTCGCCCTCCACGGGGTCATAAACGTAACCGCACACTGTGCAAACATACTTCTTCATAATGCTTTTATAAATAATAAGGTGAATAATGTTTTTGTAATAATTACAAATGCAAAGGTAATGGTAATAATTGAGACCGACGACAAAACGCGGACATATTTTTATTGCCAAAATGAAAAAAAGACAGCGGCAAAAGGGTGCCATTCAGATTATTTTTAGTAAATTTGCACCATTATACAAAACTCAATCACCTAAAACTGTCAAGCTTATGAGCATTCTAATGATTGTCCAGCTGCTTATAGTGCTGCTTGCCCTCCTTGTGGGCGCACGCTACGGCTCGCTGGCGCTCGGCGCCATTTCCGGCATCGGCCTCGCCATCCTCGTGTTCGTGTTCACCCTCAAGCCGGGCGACCCACCCACCGACGTCATCTACATCATCATCGCCGCCGTAACGTGCGCCGGCGTGCTACAGGCGTCGGGCGGCATGGACTGGATGATACAGATAGCGGAGAAGATGCTGCGCAAGCACCCCAGCCGCATCACCCTGCTGGCCCCGTTCACCACGTTCTTCCTCACCGTGCTCGTGGGCACCGGCCACGTGGTCTATACCCTCATGCCCATCATCTGCGACATAGCCTTGAGGAAAGGCATACGCCCCGAGCGGCCGTGCGCCATAGCGTCAATCGCCGCGCAGATAGGCATCACCTGCTCGCCCATTGCCGCCGCCGTGATAGCGTTCGCAGCCATCTCAGAAGCCAACGGCTTCAACATTACCAACGTGCAGATAGTGATGGTTACGCTGCCCGCCTGCATCTGCGGCATTCTCATGGCAGTGGCCTACTCATGGAACCGAGGCAAGGACCTCGACAAGGACCCGAAGTTCCAGGCAAAGCTCAAGGATCCCGTGCAGTACCAAGCCATCTACGGCGAGTCGGCAACCACTCTTGGCAAGGAAATATCGAAGAGCAGCAAGGCCGCCGTCTATGTGTTCCTCGGAGCCCTCGTGATAGTGCTCGCAATATCCATATTGAAGATGTTCGGCGTGGAGGTGCTGCCAGCATGGCCTGTCGATGGCAAGCCTAAAGTGCTGTCGATGAACGTTGTGATACAAATCATCATGCTCACCGCCGCCGCCCTGATGGTGATTTTCTGCAAGGCGAAGCCCATAGGGGCCGTGCGCGGAAGCGTGTGGCAGAACGGCATGGTGGCAGTGGTGGCAATCTACGGCATCGGCTGGATGACAAACACCTATTTCGACAACCACATGGCGGAGATGCAGACGCTGCTCACCGGCGTGGTGAGCGCATATCCGTGGACGATAGCCTTCGCCTTCTTCTTCGTCTCGGTGCTCATCAACTCGCAGGGCGCGGTGGTGGTCTCCATGCTGCCCCTCGCCTACTCGCTCGGCATAGAGCCGTGGATTCTCGTGGGCGTGATGCCATCGGTATATGGCTACTTCTTCATCCCCAACTATCCGTCGGACATAGCAACGGTAAACTTCGACAAGTCGGGAACCACCGTCATCGGCAAATACCTGCTCAACCACTCATTCATGGTGCCAGGCCTTATACATGTGGTTACCGCCACCATCGTGGGCCTCGGCATAAGCTACGCCTACCATTTCTGGTTCGGCCTGTATTAAAGACATAAGAACGTATTCTTTAAGACAGAATAACATAGGAACATAATTCTGCTGAAAGCACAAAAACACATATCGTGCCAACGGCCTTGCATATAACGAGGAAAAGCATTAACTTTGCAACCACAAGGCCCAAAGCCATTAAATATGTCTTTTAAAAAAGAATTATGTTCCTATGTTATTCTGTCTTAAAAAATATGCCCCTTATGTCATGGCGTTGCTGTGCGTCGTCTTTACGTCGTGCTACCAGCACCGCATGGACACCAGCCGCCTGCCCAAGAACTTCCGCTTCGACGAGCGCACCATCGACTCGCTGTCGTTCTTCGCCACCCACCACTACACCAACAACTACAACTTCGTGGTAAAGGGCGACAGCCTCGTGCTTCTGTCGCAACTGCCCGAGGAGCAGGTGGCGGGAATGCAGACCGACTCGTTCTGCGTATATAAGGGCGACCATGTGGTGGTGGCTGACATACGCATAATGCCCGCCGACAGCATCGACTCGGTGTGGGTGGAGCTTGCCAACGACACCTCGGCTTTCGGATGGACACACGAAAGCAGCATGCTGCCCAAGGTGATGCCCGACGACCCCATTTCCGAATTCATCTCCAGCTTCTCCAACTCCCACCTCATCGTCTTCCTTGCTATAGTGGGGCTTTTCGGTGCGGGATGGCTCATCTGGAAACTGCTGCGCCGCAAGGCTTACATGGTCCACTTCCACGACATCGACTCTTTCTACCCCACCCTATTGTGCCTCATTGTGGCATCGTCGGCAGCTCTGTACGCCACCATACAGACGTTCGCGCCGTCGCTGTGGCAGCACTTCTACTTCCACCCCACGCTCAACCCGTTCTCAGTGCCTCCCATCCTCGGCGTGTTCCTCACGTCGGTGTGGGCAATGCTCATTGTGGCGATAGCCGCCCTCGACGACGTGCGCCACCTGCTGCCCGCCCCGCAAGCCATACTCTACCTTGGCGGTCTGGCGGCAATGTGCTGCGTGTGCTACATCGTTTTCTCCATCACCACATTATATTACATTGGCTACCCGCTGCTCGTGGCATACGTGTGGTTTGCCCTCAGCCGCTATTTCAAGCACCGCTCATGGTACTATTGCGGACAATGTGGCCACCGCCTGCGCCGCAAGGGCCGCTGCCCATATTGCGGCGCGTGGAACGAATGAAAATCCACTTTGCGCACATATCACGCATAAAAAACAAGGCAAGAATGACTTTCTCATCTTTTTTTTGTAATTTTGCCAAGGCATAGTACCATCGACAAGACCATGACAATGAAAAAGCTGTTGACAATAGTGCCGCTCGTCTGCCTGCTGCTCATGGCAGGCTGCGGGAAGTCGTACAAGCGCGACTTCAACCACTTGCTCGTGGAAGTGGGAAGCGACGGCATGATAGACCACAACGACTGGCAGGCAATAGAAACATATCTCGACAAGCAGAAAGCCCACTTCAAGGAATTCTACGAGGACGGCAAGCTCGACACCGACGGCGTGGAGGAATACATCACCGACATGTTCGAGCACCGCCGCCCACCCGTCAAAGTGCGCTTCAACGGTATAGGCTCCAGCCAGATGGCGTTCCATTTCTACATTGAGCGCAGCGGCTCCATGCTTGCCTACGACAGCCCGAAGGGCGACGGCTCGTTCCGCTCCGCAATAATGGCGTTGCGCAATGCCCTGCCAGGAAGCAGCCAGGTGGACAGCATCGGCGAGAAAGGCTACACCGACTTCCGACAGATATTCGACAACATACTCAACAAGACTGGCGACGGCGACGTGTCGATACTCGTCACCGACCTCATCTACTCAGTGCGCGACATGCAAGGCGTGAACCCGCAAAAGGTGTTCGCCGAGATGCAGGAAATGGTAAATGCCGTGTTCAAAGACAAAGTAAAACGCAAGTCAATGGTCGTGGTGAGGATGAACGGCTCGTACAACGGCCCCTACTACGCTTTCGACAACAGCGTGCATCAATTCAACGGCCGCCGCCCCTACTACATCATCATCATGGGCAGCAACGACAACATTGCGCGGCTCACCTCGTCGCCCGACTTTCGCACGTTCGCCAACCTCGAAAGCTTGCGTGGCTACGACGGCATGTACCTCTTCACCACCGACGACATCTACGAGCCATACGCCTCGTTCCTGCTCTCCGGGCGCGACATACGAGGGCGGTTCCGCCCCGAGCGCGGACAGGGCAACCAGATATTGAGCCTCGAAAACATAGAGCCTGACCGCAACTCGGGCGACATACAGCTCGCGTTGGCGGTTGACTTGGGGCACACGTTCATCGACAGCCGCTACCTCACCGACAAGACCAATTACCGTGTGGAAAGCGACGGCGACATAAGGATAAAGGAAATACGCCCCCTACAGAAAGCCGACATCACGCCCGCTGAAAAGAAATACATCGGCTCGGCGACGCACCTGTTTATATTGTCGGCAAAAGACATCGGGCACCACGACGACGTAGAAATCTCGCTCCTCAACCGCCTGCCGCAATGGACAACCGCTGGCTCCACCGACAACGACCTGCGCCCCGACAGCCACAGCACGTTCGGCCTCCGCTACCTCATGCAGGGCATCTACGACAGCTACGCCCGCAACGCGGAAAGCACACCCGAATACTTTGAAATAGAGATAAAACTTTCACGCTGACGAATAGCAAAAGTCTCGCAGATTCCGCAAATCCCGCAGATTTTTCTGTAGGGCAAGCTTTGGAAATCTGCGGGATTTGCGGAATCTGCGAGACAATTAAAAACATCTGAATGAACAAAAATATCAGCGGGCAATCCGTAAAATCTGTAACATGAAAAATGCAATACTACTTATTGTCGGCATCGTGCTGACACTGCTGCTCCTCATTTTCCCCGCACAAATATTTGAGGTGGGCTACTACAGCAACGAGTTCTCCAACGAGATGTACAACGAGAGTCTCTACATCGTCGTGGCTATAATCACCCTATCTGTAGCTTGGGGCTGCGCCTTGCTCTTTTACTATGCCATCAATTCCGTGAGCTTCTCACGCTGGTACCACTGGCTCATCGTGCTTGCAGTGGCAGCAATAGCCGCGCCTGTGGCGTGCTACTTTTATTGCAACCACGCCTTCGCCGACTTGGGCTATGACTTTTCCACACAGCTGACAAGCTTCTGCCT
Source organism: uncultured Prevotella sp. (assembly GCA_964616945.1). GTDB lineage: Bacteria > Bacteroidota > Bacteroidia > Bacteroidales > Bacteroidaceae > Prevotella. Next base: position 14,521 of record CAZTUD010000041.1, read on the forward strand.
TATAGACTGCGCGGTGACAATTCTGTTTTTTGTCGTCGCCTCGTTCTCCATACGATGGTGGAGCAGCAACTGCCGCCACACGCCAATACCAGAATAGAAACCTCACCCTTCAAATCTCACAACTCAAAGCTCAATTCTCAAAGGCATATGCGATTATTCCTATTCTTGGTCGGCGGCACGGGCTCACGAGTAATGCGCCCATTGGTAATGCAGTTTGCAGCCGGCATACACCCAATAGACGAGCAAGGTCAGCCGATGCCCTTGGAAGTGGTTCCCATCATCGTTGACCCCCACAAGGCGAACGAAGACCTGAAGCAGACCGAAAACTTGCTGCGCTGGTACCGCTCACTGCACAAGTCCATCTACGGCAACGCCGCCGACGTGACGCATGGCTTCTTCTCGGTAAAGATTTCAACCCTGAACGACATCATTCCGAATGGCTCGCACCTGAGCGACACGTTCCTCTTCAACCTCGGGGCCGTGGAGAGCCAGAAGTTCAAGGAGTTCATCGACTACAACACCCTCGACACAGCCAACCAGGCACTGTGCTCAATGATGTTCTCCAACGACCAGCTCGACACGAAGATGGACATCGGCTTCGTGGGCTCGCCCAACATCGGCTCGGTGGCACTGAACGAGTTCAAGGACTCAGAGGAGTTCAAGCAGTTCTCCAACGTGTTCCGCTCCGCCGACCGCATATTCGTGGTTTCGAGCATCTTCGGCGGCACGGGAGCCGCCGGCTACCCCATCATCGTGAAGAACATACGCAACGCCGGCAACAACGCGGCAATAAACAATCGCGGCGACCTGCGCGACGCACGCATCGGCGCACTCACCGTGCTGCCATACTTCAACGTGCAACAGGACGAAAAAAGCCCCATCTCGCGGGCTGACTTCATCTCGAAGACCAAGTCGGCGCTGTTCTACTACCACGACAACCTCACGGG
>CAZTUD010000042.1:0-15397 GCA_964616945.1 uncultured Prevotella sp.
AGCATACCCGTTGACGGAAGGAGCAAGTGTGGCATTTTCCAGGACATAATGATAGACATTGGCGACGAGCAGAGCCTTGAGAACGACCTCTCCACATATTCGTCGCACCTGCTGAACATGAAAAACATGATGCGCCAGGCATCTGACCGCACGCTTATCCTCATCGACGAGTTCGGCACTGGCACCGAGCCGCAGATAGGCGGGGCGATAGCCGAGAGCGTGCTCGGCCAATTTTGCAAGAAAGGCGCATGGGCTGTCATCACCACCCATTACCAGAACCTCAAGCACTTCGCCGACTCGCACGACGGGGTTGTCAATGGCGCGATGTTGTACGACCGCCACGAGATGCGCCCGCTTTTCCAGCTTGCCATAGGGCGGCCGGGCAGCAGCTTCGCCATAGAGATAGCCCGGAAGATAGGGCTGCCGGAAGCGGTAATAAGGGAAGCGTCGGAAATAGTTGGCTCCGACTACATACAGAGCGACAAATACTTGCAGGACATAGTGCGCGACAAGCGCTACTGGGAGCAGAAGCGGCAGACTATTCACCAAAAGGAAAAGGACTTGCAGAGGCGCATCGACCAGTACGAGAAAGGCGTAGCCGATGTGGAGCAGGAGCGCAAGGCTATTCTTGGCAAGGCAAGGCAGGAGGCCGACGACTTGCTGAAAGAGGCCAACCGCCGCATAGAGAACGCCATACGCGAGATACGCGAGCAGCAGGCTGAGAAGGAGGAGACGCGCAAAATCCGCGCCGAGCTTGACAGCTTCAAGCAGGAGGTGGATGATGGTGGTTGGGCGCAGGGCGGCAAGAAAGCCTCCGGCTACATCACTGATGAGGACTTCCAGAAAAAAGTGGAGCAGATACAGGCGCGGAAGCAACGCCATGCCGAGAGGCGAAAGAAGAAAATGGGCGACGAGGAACGTGCCGCGTCGGCACTGAGAAGTGTGCCGGGCAAGGTTGCCCAAGAGGTGAAGCGTGACATTGCCGTTGGTGATGAGGTCATGCTCAAGGGCTTGCGGTCGAAAGGCGTGGTGGAACAGATAAACGGCAAGAACGCTACCGTCAGGGTGGGCGACATGCGCACCAAGCTGCCACTCGCCAGGTTGGAGCTTGCCCGCCCCGACAGTCAGGACGGAGGACAGGACGTGAAAACGAAAACCCGGATGGACGAAATCAAGGAAGGCCTGCAGGCATTCAATGTCTCGCATGTAACCCAGGACACCATCGACCAGCATCGCAAGAACTTCCACCAGGACCTTGACGTGCGTGGTATGCGTGGCGACGAGGCATTGCAGGCTGTGCGCTATTTCATCGACGATGCCGTGCTAATGGGCGTGCAGCGCGTGCGCATACTTCACGGCAAGGGCAATGGCATACTGCGCCAGCTGATACGCGAGTACTTGTCGGGCGAGCCTGCCGTGGCGGGCTATCACGACGAGGACGTAAGGTTTGGCGGGGCAGGCATCACGGTGGTTGACTTTTGAAAAGTTTTCGTAAAAAACTTTGGTGGAGTGGAGCAATGTTTGTAAATTTGCAATCACATTACTTTAAACCCACAATATAAAGGCAAGCAGAGTTATGGAAGGCATATTCAGGGACGAGATAGAGATTAAGCAGATTGACAAATTTTTCTGCAACGAGATGGGTCGCCAGATACACCGCTACATCAAGGCGAGAGGCTCGGCGGGAATGCTTGGGAAAGTGGAGAGGCAAATAGCGGAGCTTACCGTGCAGAGGCGCGAGAAAGCTATGGCGCGGTACATCGACCGCAACCGCAAGGTGGTGGAAAACCTCGACTGGCGGATGCTCATTGCCCGAGCGATGGCAAACTACTGTGACTCATACAGCTATTTTGTCAAGATGATTGCCGACGAAGACACCATGAGGTTCTACGAGAACAGGATGAAGGACAAGTATGTGCGTTTCCACACGGTGTATGAGGAGAATGGCAAGTATGGGCTGAAAGACTGGGACGGCACAATAACGCTGCCCGCTGAATACGACTTCCTGCGCACGCCTTTCGTCTATGTGGACGACTTGCTTTCCATGCCCGTCATAGCCGAGAAGAACGGCAAGATGGGGCTGGTGATGCCCGACGGACATGAGACGATAGTGCTGCCATTTGAGTATGACGACATATCGCTGCGCGAGGAAGAGCCTTGGTTCGAGCTTACCAAAGGCGGCGAGACAACGCTGTGGGATTTCAGAAAGATTTGAGAATTGAGGTTTGAGAATTGAGGTTTTAGCTTTTGCCGTGAAGAAAAAGATATTGCTATTGGTGTCCACATTCTTGTTGTGGACACTTGTTTTTTTGTTACAGAAGCCTTTCTTCCTGCTGGCATACGCCGGCGGGCTGTCAAGCGTGTTCCCTGTGATGTGGCATGGGCTGCCGCTCGACCTCTCGATGGCTGGCTACCTGACGGTGATACCCGCCTTGGCGCTTGTGGCGGGCAGTCTGCCGATGCGTTTCATGCACGGCACAAGAGCCGCCAACTGGCTCATGGGCATCGTAGCCGTGTGGACGGCACTTGCCTCACTGATTGTCGCGCTCGCTTTCGTCGCCAACCTTGCCCTTTACGGCTATTGGCGTTTCCCCCTCGACTCCACTCCCATATTCTTCATCAAGTCGTCGCTGTCGGCAACTTTGGCGAGCGTGGAATGGTGGCAAGGGCTTGCAGGGATTGCGGCAATAGTTGCCGTCGCAGCGGTGGTGAGCCTGTTGTTCCACTTGCTTTGGCGCAGATGGGGCAAGGACGTGTTCTTGTTCAGGCCAGGCCGTTGGCAGTGGCTGCCGTTGCTGCTGCTCACGGCGTTGCTTTTCCTGCCCATACGTGGCGGTGTAACGGTGTCCACCATGAACACAGGCAGAGCCTACTTCTCGCCCGACCAGACGCTGAACCACGCCGCCGTGAACCCGCTCTTTTCGTTCATGGAAAGCATGACCCACCAAGAGGACTTCGGGCGCATGTACCGCTTCATGGACGACCGCGAGGCACACCGCCTTGCCGCGCAGGTGTTGCCAAAAGTTTACTCCCCGTTCGACAAACGCCACAAGCCATTCGTTCCTCGCCCTTCGCAAGTCGTCAGCGACAGCTTGCGGGTGTTGGGCTCCATTTCGCCAAAAAGCTTCGGCCCCGACATATACATTATTATATTGGAGAGCTTCTCCGACACCCTGACACGCCAGCCTGGCGTTACACCCAACCTTAATCGCCTGAAGCGTGAGGGTGTGTATTTCAGCAACTTCTACGCCAATGGCTTCCGCACCGACCGTGGCCTTGTCTCCATCCTGCTCGGCTACCCCGCGCCGGGAGCGGTGAGCTTGATGAAATATCCGCGCAAGACAAGCCGCATCCACTCCATAGTCAACGGCCTTGCCACGTCGGGCTACGACACGCATTTCCACTACTACTATGGCGGCGACGCCGACTTCACCAACATGCGGTCGTTCCTCATCAACCAGGGCTTTGACAACATCACCGAGGATCGGGATTTTCCTGTCGCCGACAGGCTCAGCAAGTGGGGTGTGCCCGACCACCTGCTCTTCAAGCGCGCCGAGGACGACATTGCCGCCTCGCGACCCGTGAAGCCGACTTTCACTGTCATACAGACAAGCAGCTCGCACGAACCGTTCGACGTGCCTTACCACAAGCTCACGGACAAAATACTCAACGCCTTCGCCTACACCGACAGTTGCGTGGGCGGCTTCGTGAACTACCTGAAGACCACGCCACGCTGGAACCGTTCGCTCGTCATCCTTGTGCCTGACCATCTTGGCGCGTGGCCAGAAGAGGTGGACAACTTCGCCTCGTGGCGTTTCCACATACCTATGATTTGGACGGGCGGAGCCATAAAGCGGCCAATGGTTGTTGACACCTACGGCTCGCAGCAGGACCTCGCGGCGACGCTCTACGGCGAGCTTGGCATACCAAACGACTACATGCCGTTCAGCAAGGACATGCTCGACCCTACGGCCAGGCATTACGCTTGGTTCATGATGAACGACGGCTTTGGCGTGAAAACGGACAAAAACGAGGTGATTTACGACAATAAACAGCGCAAGGCTGTCGTTAGTAAAGGTGAGGATGGCGACATGTGGCTGAAATATGGGCAAGCCCTGCTGCAGGTTCTCTTTGACGACATAGCTGAAAAGTAAAAGGTAAAAAGGCAAATGGTTACGCTGTTGCTTACGATAATACAAACACTCATTCACTGGGACATACAGGCATCACTGTTCATTAACGGGCTGCACTGCGCCTATCTCGACAACTTCATGATGATGTTCTCTGGGCGTTTCGTATGGATACCACTCTACGTGAGCCTGCTCATCGCCATGCTGCGCAACTTCCCCCTGCGCGTCAACATCTACTGCATTCTGGTGTCGGTGCTGCTCATATTTGTCATTGACCAGCTTTCCTCGTCGCTGCTCCGCCACATTTTGTGCCGACCCCGCCCTGCCAACATCGAGAGCCCGATAGTGTCGCTTGTGCACGTCGTGGACGGCTACCGTGGCGGCCATTACGGCTTCCCCTCCTCCCACGCCGCCAACTGCTGGGGCGCGGCGTTCTTCGTGTTCTATGTATTCCGCCGCCATGTCCTTTCACGCGTCTTCGCCCTGTGGGCACTGGTAATGTGCTGGTCGAGGGTCTATCTCGGCGTGCACTATGTGGGAGACGTACTTTTTGGTGCGTTGCTGGGTTTTATTTGCGCCAGCATCATCTACTACGTCTTCCAGAAAAGCTTGCACAAGACTACCGAGCGGTTCAAGCCCGACCTCAACTCGCCCAAACTCTACATACCCTCAATAGTGTGCGCGGTGGAGACGACGGTGATGCTTGTGCTCGCATTCTTCGTCAGGTTCTCGTTCTGAATTATTCATTTTGAATTGTGCATTGCTGAAATTTTGAATTTTGAATTGTTAAAGCCCATTGCCCGTTTCCGTTCCCCTTTCCCCTCCAAGTTCGGTATTCCCAAGCAGAGCGGGCTTGTGGAGGAGCTCGATGGCGCCATCGTCTTCGAGCCGGAATGGCGTAATCCTGATGCCTTGCGTGGCATCGACGGCTTCGACTACCTGTGGCTCATCTGGGGATTTTCCGCCAACCGCCACGCCGCCACGAGCCCAGTGGTGCGCCCGCCACTGCTCGGCGGCAACGAGAAAGTGGGTGTCTTCGCCACACGCTCGCCTTTCCGCCCAAATGCCATAGGCCTGTCGTCGGTGCGCCTCGGCTGCGTAGAATGGGAGACCAAGGACGGTCCCATGCTCCACGTATTTGGAGCCGACCTCATGGACGGCACGCCGATATATGACATAAAGCCCTATATAGCCTACGCCGACAGCCATCCCGATGCCCGTTCAGGCTTCGTTGGCACAAATCCCATGGAAAGGCTTCGTGTGGAAATTCCCGAGGATGCAACCCGCCTTTTCACCCCCACGCAACTGTCGGCTTTGCGCAAGACGCTATCTCTCGACCCACGTCCACATTACCAGCACGATCCCGACAAGGTGTATGGGATGCCTTTCGCCGGCTACGACATACGTTTCAAGGTGTCTGCCGACGCTGTCCTCACCGTGCAGGAGTGTGTGCCGTGTTGAATGCCGCGTATTGTGAAAATAGTGTCAGTACCACATTTTTTGCGCCAGAGGCTTGCCAATGAGAGCAAAAATCAGTAATTTTGCAGCAGATGAGAGACAACGACCGTCATAACAGAGACCGAATGCAGCTTATGGAGCGGCTCTACAGCCAGTTCTACAGGCGGCTTTATCTCTATGCCTTGACGTTCGTAGGCGATGCCGACGAAGCAGACGACATTGTCTCCGACCTGTTTTCCGACCTATGGCAACAGTGGCAGGCATCGGCGGCAGAGATAAAGCCACCGCCTTCCAACTACCTTTATACCAGCGTGCGCAACCGTTGCCTCGACTGGTTGCGCCACAGCAAGGTGCACGCAAACTACATACGGCTTACGGAGGCAACGGCTGAGACATTCGACAACGCAGAAGAAGTGAAGGAATACGAGAGGCGGATAGCCGAAATAGCACGCGTCATCAACACATTGCCTGAGCCAAAGAAAAGCATACTCGACTGTTGCTACTTCAAGCACCTCACCTATCGGCAGACCGCCGAAAAGCTTGGTCTGTCTGTCGTTTCGGTGAAGAAGCACATCATGGGCGTGTTTAAAATGCTTCGAAAAGCGTTAAAAAACAACAAGGCTTTCATTAAGTGAGGTGCCGTTTCGGCAACCACAACGTATAAGTTAAAGAGAAACTGTAAATCAAGTACTACAAAAAATGACAGACACATCTGCGCAACAAGACATGGAAGACCGCCTTGAGCAGGCTATTGTCCACCCGGAGACAATATCGGGTGAGGAGCTTGAGGCATGGTTGCGCGACGACGACTTCAAGTCACGTTATGCCTTGGCGAAGGATGCCAGTCGTGCAATGCTGGGCATGACCGCAAGCGTGGACAGTGAGGAAGCGTTTGAGCGGTTCAAGGCAGTCCACGGCGATGAGGGTATGTCTGTCGCCAAGTCGCCGCGCCGCCGTCTGGTGTCGATAGCATGGGTGGTGACGGCGGCTGTGGCTGCTGCCGTGTTGTGCTTGTGGCTGTTGCGTCCCACCAACGAGCCAAAGCCCACGCAAGAGCCGCGACACCTTGTGGCGGGGCAGGTGTATGAGGCCACGCCGTCGGCTGATGTCATCACGATAACCACTGGCGGCAAGACGACGAGCCTAAGCGGGGGACGCAGGACGCAGACCGTGCCGGGCGTAACCGTAATGGCATCAGGCGACATAATATGCCAGAAAGTGGAGGCCGACGAGTTGGGCGACATAACTTCTACCATTACTGTGCCTCACGGCAAGGTGGCCAGAATATTGTTGCCCGACGGCACGCGGGCGTGGGTAAACACGCAGAGCAGCATCACCTATCCAGCCGCATTCCCAGCCGAAGGCCCGCGTGAGGTAACAATACAGGGAGAGGCATACCTTGAGGTCAGGCACGACGAGCGTCATCCGTTCGTTGTCAGGGCAGGCGACCTTAGAACCACGGTGCTCGGCACATCGTTCAACATACGTGCGTATGAAGGTTCGGCGACACAGGTTACGCTTGTCAGCGGGCGTGTTAAGGTGGGCTTAGGCAACATCTCCGTGGTGCTGCGCCCCGGGCAGATGGCCGAGGGCGACGACTTGAATGTCAGCGAAGTTTATACCGACGACATAACCTGTTGGCGCGAGGGTCTTTTCGCGTTCTCAGAGCAGACATTGCAGGAGGTGATGGTTGACATAGGGCGGTGGTACAACATGAACGTCGTTTTTGCCGACCGCACCCATGCCGCCGACAAGGTGCATTTCAGCGGCGAGAGGTCGTGGTCGGTGTCGGAGATAACCTCGCAGATAGACGCCATCCTCGGCACCCACACCACCATAAGCGGCAACACCATCAGGGTGGAGTAGGATTTTCTTTTTTTAACATCGTCTGAGGGGTACCTAATACGGGCACAGTCCGTAATAGTGTTAAACATAAAAATAAAAGAAGTTTAACACAAGACCTCAGACTATGATGAACGACAAATCCCGTGCATGTCATGTTGTCTGGCATAGTGCCGCCAAGTTGTTGTTGGCTGTTATGACGTGTTTCGTCATGCCTGCCTACGGCCAAGGCAAGCTTATAAATGTCAATTTCAAGAACACGGAGGCTTCAGAGGCACTGATACAGGTGGAACGCAAGTCGGGCGTAAAGATACAGTTCCGCTATAGTGACGTAGATTTCCGCATTACATACTCTGCAAAGAAAGAGTATGCGGCAAAGATAGTGAGAGGAATCGTTGGCAGTCATGGGCTTGGCGTAGATGACAGAGGTAGCTATATACTCGTGGCGCAAAAGAGGCAGAATGCAAAAGCCGCTGACGACGATAACACAGTGAGAGGCAGGGTAGAGGACGAGTATGGCAATCCACTTGTCGGTGCATACGTCACCGACAAGAACACAAGGAGGAACACGGTAACCGACACCGATGGAAACTTTTCCCTGAAAGTTCAGGAGGGTAGCCGCGCCAACATCGAAGTAACCTATCTTGGCATGAAAACCGCCACATGGCGCGGCAGGACAGATGACTTTGCCCTGATAAAGCTCGTTGACGACAACAATACGCTTGACGACGTTGTTGTTACAGGTTACCAGCAGCTTGACCGCCGCAACCTTACATCGTCGGTGGTGTCAAAAGACATGTCAGAGCTTGACATAGCTGGCGTGAGCGACCTGTCGAAAATGCTTGAGGGCAAGATTCCGGACTTGATAGCCCTAAACAACAGCGGCGAGGTAAATGCTACGACAAAGATACGCATTCGTGGCACCAGTACGCTCATAGGCAACCGCGAGCCGCTGTGGGTGCTCGATGGCATAATACTCACCGACCCAGTAAACTTGACTGCCGACGTGCTCAACGACCCCGACTATGTGAACCGCATAGGCAACGCCATTGCTGGCATCAATCCGCAGGACATACAGCGCATAGACGTGCTGAAGGATGCAGCCGCGACAGCTCTCTACGGAACACGTGCCGCCAACGGCGTGATAGTGATAACCACCAAGACTGGACGTGAGGGGAAGCCGATAGTGTCTTATAATGCACAACTGACAGTGCGCAAACGTCCCTACTATTCCGACAACAACATTAACCTCATGAGCTCTGCCGAGCGCATGGAGCTTTCACAATACTTGGCCGAAAAGCATTATGCCTATCCGCAAACCATGTCGCGTGTGGGCTATGAAGAGGCATTGCGGCAACTGTATGCCGGACTTATTACGCGCGACGAGTTCAACGCCAGCATAGAGGAGATGTCCAAGCAGAACACCGACTGGTTTGACTTGCTGTGCCGCAATTCGTTTTCACAGAACCACTCTGTGAACATCTCTGGCGGCAGTGAGAATGTACGCTATTATACATCGGTAGGCTATACTGGTCAGAACGATGTAATAAAAAGCTCCAGCAACACGCGCTATACCGTGATGGCAAAAATTAACTACAACATTTCGCGCACCTTGAGGGCGGAGGTAAGCGTCAACGGCAACAAATACGACCGCCACTATCCTGCAAGTAACGTAAATCCCATAAACTACGCATACAATACAAACCGTATAATACCAGCCTACAATGCCGACGGAAGCTACTACAAGTATCTACGCTACAACTCAATGAACAGCCTTTACGGGTATTATGGCTATAACATTCTTAATGAACTGGAGAGCAGCAACACTAAGCAGAAAACGCATTCTGTCATTGCCACGGCAAGCCTTCGTTGGCAGCCTTTGGAGGAGCTGTTTTTCAATGGTGTGTTCTCGGCCAACATCAGCGACGCGCGCATAGAGGAATGGCACGGGGAAGAGAGCTTCTACATATCATGTCTCAGAGGTGCGGAGGCCACGGAGACACCTGGCAGCAACTCGTATTTGCCCTATGGAGGCGAGCTGTCGATGACACACAACCAGACAGAGGGATGGACGGCACGCCTGCAAGGAAACTACAACAAATATCTCGATGCTGACAAGTACAACAACATAAACATTGCGGCGGGTGTGGAGGCAAGCTCAAGCCACTATACGGGTGATGCCTACACACAACGCGGCTACTTTGTGGACAGGGGCAAGACTTTTGCCACCAACATACCTGCCTCATATTCCAATTATTGGTCGTGGGTAAGACAGCATGTGCCTTCAATTACCGACACCAAGAGCAACCTCTTTTCTGTCTATGCAACAGTGTCATACTCGTTCAAGGATTTTTTTACGCTCAATGCAAATGGACGCTACGATGGCTCGAACAAGTTCGGCAACCGCAGCAATGAGAAGATACTGCCTATATGGTCGGTATCGGGCAACGCCAACATAAAGAGAATATTCAAGATGAAAGCTCCCTGGCTGAGCGCCCTTACCCTGAAAAGCTCATACGGCGAGCAGGGCAACATGCTTGACGGGCAGACTCCCAAACTCATCATCAAGAAAGGAGGCATGGACGCTTTCTACAATGAGTTCACCTCTACGGCGGCAAGCTTTGCCAACCCTGACTTGAAATGGGAGAAGACCCATTCTTTCAACGTCGGCTTGGAGACTGCCATGCTGAAGAACCGCCTGCAGATAGAGATAGAGTATTATCACAAACGCACGACCGACGCATTCATGGACAAGACCATCTCAGACATCAATGGCTTTGAGTCGTATGTGGTAAACTCAGGTACCGTGACCAACAGCGGTTTTAACTTCACACTAACAGGCACGCCAGTCAGACTGAAAGATTTCTACTGGATTGTGTCAGGCAACTTTTCAAAGGTGTACAACAAGGTGCATACTGCCCCTGGTACGGAAAGCTATGAGCTGAACGATTTTCTCAATGGTACGGCGATAGTGAAAGGTCAGCCCGTGGGCACTTTCTACTCTTATCGCTTCGCCGGGCTGAGCCCTGTTGACGGCGGGCCACTTTTTGAGGACTGGGAGGAGAGGCAGGCAGAAATGGCGACAAAGGACAAATATACGTTTTATACAACTATATTGGAAGCTTCTGGCAAGCGCGAGCCCGACATCACAGGCAGTCTGAACAACACTTTCACTTATAAGCAGTGGCGGCTTGGGGCAACGCTAATATACAATTTCGGTGCAAAAACACGCTTGTTCCGCTTGTTTGACGGTGTGTCGGGAGCGCGCCAGTTTTCTTCTGAGACAAATGCCAACCGCGACTTGAAGAAACGATGGATGAAACCGGGCGACGAGGCGACGACAAACATCCCCGCAATAATATGCGGGGGCGACAAGGCCTACGAGCAATATAGCAACAACTGGACAACAAACGTAGGATATTCTGGACCAACGCTTAGCGGCAATGCTTGGACTATGTACGACTACAGCAACGTGAGGGTTGTGAATGCAGGATATGTGAAGCTTTCCACGCTTTCGCTGACATACGAGTTCTCCAAGCGGCAGCTAAACCGCATCGGGCTGGGACGACTGGCCCTGACCCTCAGCGGATATAACTTGCATACATGGTGCGACAGCGCATTGCGCGGGCAGACCCCAACACAAGGTGGCTTCTCCGAGGTCCAGCTCTCTGACACCCCAAGTTTCACGTTCGGCCTTACAGCTAATTTCTAAACTTTTCAAAGAGAACATAAAGCCATGAAACCATATATCTACATATTGCTTATAGCCTTTGCGGTATTGCTTGGCAGTTGTGGGGATTTCCTTGAGGAGTCATCGCAGGACAAGGACTACGTGCGCACGTGGACTGACTTGGAGGAGCTTCTTTTGGGCGACTGCTACCTTCCTGTAAACTACACTGGGGCATACAACAATTTCCAAAACACTGGCATGTTTCTTCACCTTATAGGCGACGAGATGGAGGAACAAAATCTCGGCGATGGCATCAACGACGCTGTCAACAATGCACACGGCTACATGTTTGGAGTTACTACATGGCAGCCCCGCATAGGCGCGACAGAGAACAACACCGAATTTCACACCGAGAACCGTGAGTGGAAGACTTACTACAAATACATCAATGTGGCGAACAACGTCATTGAGACGGCAAAGGATGTGCCGCAAGGCAATGCTGCCGACATTGAGGGTGTGCACATGGTGCTGGGTGAGGCGTTGTTTCTTAGGGCTTACTACTATTTTTGGCTTGTGAACGTGTATGGGCAGCCTTACTCTCCGTCCACCGCATCAACCGACCTCGGCGTGCCGTTGAAGACCACCAGCGAGATACAAGACAAGATATTTTCGCGTAATACGGTGCAGGAATGCTACGACCAAATTCTTGCAGACTTGCTTGAAGCTGAGGATAACTTCGCACAGGTCACTACTGAGCGCAAGTCGATGTACCATGCCGACCTGACAAGCGTGTGCATGCTCTTGTCGCGCGTTTACCTCTTTATGCAAGACTGGCAGAAATGTGTGGATTACTCCCAAAAAGTCATAGATGCGCACTCGGAGCTTGAGGACTTGCGCTCGTCAATGTCGAAGTTCATGGTTGCCAGTAATCCTGAAAACATTTTCACTATGGGTGGAGACGATCTCATGCGCATGATGTCGGCGATGTATCAGAGCACGCGGGTTAGCCTTGACCTTTACAATGCCTACAGTGACAATGACCTGCGTAAGAGTTCATGGTTCTGGAATTACGGTACGTTTACGGGCTACATACGTCGTGAGCCAGGTAGCCCGACAACAGAGGTCACTCCCGACCAAAGAAGCTGGTACAACACGTGGTATTATTATCCGTGCGCGGGTCTGAAGTCTCCTGTGTCGTCCATTTTTTGGCTTCGCTCCGCCGAGGCTTACATGAACCTTGCCGAGGCCGAAGCGTATCTTGGAAATGAGGACGAGGCAAAGGCTGCGTTGGGGAAACTTTTAGAGAACAGGTACCAGACAGGTTCGAAGGAACTTACGCTCGATGAGACTGGCAGCGAGCTGATAAGCCGCATAAGATTGGAGAGGAGAAGGGAATTTCCGTTGGAGGGACACAGGTGGTTCGACCTGCGGAGATACCGCGTGTGCACTGTGCAGCCTGAGAAAATATCGCTCACGCACACCTATACCGTCTATCGTGACAACTCAACAGGCAACATAATAGAGACACGTCGCTATGTACTTGGGCCTGACGATGCATCGTGGACGGTGAACATTCCACATGAGGTACTGGAGTTCAATGTTGGCATGCCAAACAATGGCAACCAAAGCAGAAACTACGACATTGTGCCTACCCCAGAATAATCATCAGCAACAACCGTTTTTTAACAGAAGACATTACCATGAGAAAAACTTTATATTTGCTTGCATTGCTTATGGCGTGCACTGCGTTCCAGGCATGCAATGCCGACGACAATGAAGTCGCCAGCCTGCACGACCCCAACGACTTCTTCGAGCCTGACAGCGGTGCCACCGATGAGGAGAGCATGTTGCGTCGCCAGTTTGAGGACAAGTATGGAGCCTACTTGCTTTTCAATGACACGATACAAAGGAAATTCTACGGCACCGACCTCAACGGCGACAGCATATACTGGTATGAGCTGCTCAGTGTTGACTACACTGTGGGGCAAGTGGCATACGCCAACGATCACTACACATACCTCTTGCTTGCTTCCATCGACGACAAGCGCAACGCAGTCAGCTTCCTTGAGGACTACATACTTAACCACATCAGTGGCAAGCTGATGCCATATTCTTGGTTTCTGTGCCGCCAGATAAATTACGACAATGGCTCAGCAGTGTCTCATCCGTATTCTGTGGCAGGGCAGCGGGCGGTGGTGGTGTCGTGCGGAATGCTTGCAAGACTCAGGACTGAGGCGCAGAAGCAACAATATGTATCGCGCATAATGTCTGCTATACTTGGTCAGTTATTGGCGAACAAGTCGGATGAGTTTTCCGATTTCTTCGCCGTCAGCAATGGCTATTATGGGCTCAACTTCAACGCTGCCAACGACAATGTGGCACGCAACTACGTGCGTGAGCGGGGCTTTCTGGACCAGAGAAAGAACACTTTCGGAAGTTACTACGTAACGCCGTCGCAGACGGAAGACTTGAGCAGCTTCAGCAACTATGCCCTCACTTATGGCGACGAATACATGGAGGCTAATTTCAAGGACTATCCACTTGTGCTGAGGAAATGGCACATTTTCAAGGAAACCATGACCTCATTGGGATATACTTTCTAAACTCTAAGAAAACGGCGATGAAAAGATTATCAAAAAGATACATGGCAGTTTTGTTTCTTGCCATTCCTGTGGCAATGTCCCTGATGGTGTCGTGTGGCAGTGATGATGACGATGCGGCTGCAATCCCAGTCCCATCGGCGGCGGGCACGTTCACCGACAACCGCGATGGTGAGCAATATGGATGGGTGCAGTACGGTGAACTGCAATGGATGTCAGAAAACTATCGCTATGATACGGGCGACTACTCCACCTGCCGCAATTATATTGACGACAGCGATTGGATTGACTATGCACAACGGCAGACATCCACACGCAACAGGGCCAAGTATGGCATGTACTACACGTTGTCAGGAGCTCGTGCGGCATGTCCCGTCGGTTGGCGGTTGCCAACCGACGACGATTGGAAAAATTTGGAGGAGGCTACAGGCATGAGCCAGAAGTATGTGGACAAGACAGGATGGCGCGGAAGTTCGGCATGGAGCTTGTTGGCGACAAAAGACCATGACTCATACACCAAGATGCTTTTGGGAGGATATGTAACATACCACACTTACACCACGTTGCGCAATGGCAGTCGCCTCAAGGGTGCATGGGGATTTTATTGGACAGACACTCTCGATAAGGACAAGGAGGGTGACTTCTATTATTACCGCAAGTTTGCCTACAACCGTGATGGCATATGCCGCGAGAGCATGGAGCCGGAGGGGCAGATGCTCAGTGTCAGATATGTGAGAGACGCAGGTCAATGAGCTTTATATTATTCACGATTTAAAATAGTGTCATTTATGGAGAAAACATTTACAACAAGCAGAGCCATTTGGAGCAGGCTTGTCCTGATGGCTGTCATGTTGCTGGCCACACTTGGTGTCAGTGCCGGCAGCCAGAAGTTTTACAACTTCTATGACGAGTTCCACGCCTATCCTACGGGTTCGGGGGAAATCTACGTCAGCACGTCAAACAACGTTGACACAAGCACGCTTACTGATGCGGACTGGAATGCGGATGCCGAGCAGCAATTTTGCAAATACGGGCTGTCGGGTTGCGACTTCTATATCTATACCAAGCCTACTGATGGGTGGATAACCGTCGGCGTTTCTACGGGCACACGTGCTGACGAGACTTCAGACTGGCATCCGACTACAGACAGTCTTGGCAATGTGGTGATAGGCAATGTGGAGAGTCCGCTGCGCTTTACGCCTGTTGCAAGCACAGGCGACGCCGACTCGTTGACAGCCGTGTCGCAGGCTCCAATGTTCCCAGAGGCGTGTGCCTACGCCGTGTTCACGCATGTGGCCCCGCGCGTGGCGGAGGGGCAGACTCCAATGGGCAGCGTGGCCACAGACAAAACGGTGAACCTCATCGGCGACAACATCAAGCTTACGGCTACGCCTAAGGACGCGCGTTGCCACTTCGCTTACTGGATGCGCAAGAGCGACGGTACGACATTCACCGACAACCCTCTGTCAGTAAGCGTGTCGGGAGCCGACGAATATGTTGCCAACTTCACTTGTGACTCAGCGACGGTGCTCAACTATCCTGATGGCAAATACATAATATGGAAACACGACTCGGCATACACGTTCACGCACGCGGGAACAGCCACAGCATACTCGTTCGTGAAAGATAACCTGAAAACCACGGACAATGGCATATATTACATTGAGAAGAAGGCCAACACCTCTGTATTAAGCGTT
>CAZTUD010000043.1:0-15276 GCA_964616945.1 uncultured Prevotella sp.
TGACTGCGTACCGTACTTGACGCAGTTCTCATGGATGTCGTTCATTATGCGGTGGAGGTAGTTGTCCACCTCCTCACGCGTCCACTTCAGCCGTTCCGAGTTCTGGCTCATCTCCAAGCCCGACACAGCCACGCCGCCGGCGTTGCTCGCCTTGCCCGGACAATAGAGTATCTTGTTGTCCTGAAAAATCTTCACTGCCTCGGGCGTTGACGGCATGTTGGCTCCCTCGCTCACGGCAATCACGCCGTTGTCGATGAGCTTCTGCGCCGCCTCGCCGTTAATTTCGTTCTGCGTGGCGCACGGCGTGGCGATGTCGGCCTTTATGCCCCACGGCTTTTGGCCAGGGAAGTATTGCGAGTTAGGGTATTCGTCGGCATATTCTGAGATGCGGCCACGGTCAACGTTCTTCAGCTCCATGATGTAGGCAAGCTTGTCGGCATCGATGCCGTCGGGGTCGTAGATGAAGCCATCGGAATCGGAGCAGGTCAGCGGCTTTGCGCCGAGCTGGATGAGCTTCTCGATGGTGTACTGGGCCACGTTGCCCGCGCCCGAGACGAGAACCGTCTTGCCCTTGATGTCGATGCCGCGCGTCTTGAGCATGTTTTCAAGGAAATAGACGTTGCCGTAGCCGGTGGCCTCCGGGCGGATGAGCGAGCCGCCGAACTCCTGGCCCTTGCCAGTGAGAATGCCAACGAACTGGTGGGTGAGAGCCTTATATTGGCCGAACATGTAGCCGACCTCGCGGCCGCCCACGCCGATGTCGCCCGCCGGCACGTCGGTATCGGGGCCTATGTAATTCCACAGCTCGCGCATGAAAGCCTGACAGAAGCGCATGACCTCGGCATCGCTCTTGCCACGCGGCGAGAAGTCGGAACCGCCCTTTGCTCCACCCATAGGCAGCGTGGTGAGCGAGTTCTTGAACACCTGCTCGAAGGCGAGAAACTTCAGGATGCTCACGTTGACGGATGCGTGGAAGCGTATGCCGCCCTTGTAGGGGCCTATGGCGTTATTGTGCTGCACACGGTAGCCCATGTTGGTTTGCACACGGCCCTTGTCGTCAATCCAGTTCACGCGAAACTGGATTACCCTGTCGGGGATGCACAGCCTCTCAATGAGGTTGGCGCGGTCAAACTCGGGGTGCTTGTTGTACTCTTCCTCAATGGTGCCGAGCACTTGACTCACTGCCTGAATATATTCAGGCTGGTTGGGGAACTGCTGCTGCAGTTTCGCCACTACTTCTGTCGCTTTCATTGGCTTGTCCTATTTCTTTTTGGTTTGATACAAAATGTCTCTCTTTATTGATTATGTTGCAAAGTTAATCAAAAACCATCGAAAACAATAACAAAAAGAAAGGAAAATAGACAAACTCGCAACAAATTATTATTTTCTTGACATATATCAAACCAAGGAAGCACCGAAGAAGCATAAAAAAGAGGATGCATCAAAAGTCCTCCCAAGTATGGAAGCCCCTTGACACACCCTCAATGTATTATGCGAAGTGTTACTTGCAACCGCAAGCCGTCCAAGGTTTCAGCTCCTTGAAGAAATCATGGCCCTTGTCATCGACGAGGATGAAGGCGGGGAAGTTCTCAACGGTAATCTTCCAAATGGCTTCCATGCCGAGTTCGGGATATTCCACGATGTCGATGCTCTTGATGCAGTCTTGCGAAAGCACCGCCGCCACGCCGCCAATTGTGCCGAGGTAGAAGCCGCCATGCTTCTTGCAAGCGTCGGTGACGACCTGCGTGCGATTGCCCTTGCCAATCATTATCATCGAGCCGCCATGACTTTGGAACTCGTCAACATACGGGTCCATGCGGTTCGAGGTGGTCGGGCCCATCGAGCCGCAAGGATAACCCTCGGGAGTCTTGGCGGGACCGGCATAAAGCACGGGGTGGTCCTTGAAATACTGCGGCAGTTCCTCGCCGTTGTCGAGACGAGCCTTCAGCTTGGCGTGGGCGATGTCGCGTGCCACTATGATGGTGCCGTTGAGGATGACGCGCGTCGAGACGGGGTACTGGGTGAGAATCTTGCGGGCGTTGTCGATGCCCTCGTCGAGGTTGATTACGATTCCGCCGTTCTCGCCAGGCTTCTGAAGGTCGGCGGGAATGAGGTTGCCTGGGTTGGTGTCCATCTTCTCAAGCCATATTCCGTCGCGGTTTATCTTAGCCTTGATGTTGCGGTCGGCGGAGCAACTCACGCCGAGGCCGATGGGGCACGATGCGCCGTGGCGAGGCAGACGAATGACGCGCACGTCGTGGGCGAAAGCCTTGCCACCGAACTGCGCACCAAGCCCAATCTTGTGGGCCTCGTCGAGGAGCTTGGCCTCAAGGTCGAGGTCGCGGAAGGCGCGGCCCGTCTCGTCGCCCGTCGTGGGCAGGTTGTCGTAGTAGTGGATTGAGCCGAGCTTCACGGTGAGCAGGTTCTTCTCAGCCGACGTGCCGCCGATGACGAAGCAGATGTGGTAGGGCGGACAGGCGGCGGTGCCGAGGCTCTTCATTTTCTCAACGAGGAACGGCAGCAGCGTGCCCTCGTTTTGGATGGTGGCCTTGGTCATCGGGTAAAAATAAGTTTTGTTGGCCGAGCCGCCGCCCTTGGCCACCATCACGAAGCGGTATTCCTCGCCCTCGGTGGCCTCGATGTCGATTTGCGCAGGCAGGTTGCACTTGGTGTTCACCTCGTCGTACATGGTGAGCGGCGCGTTCTGCGAATAGCGCAGGTTGTCCTGCGTGTAAGTGTTGTAAACGCCACGTGAGAGAGCCTCTTCTTCATCGAAGTCAGTCCACACGCGCTGACCCTTCTCGCCATGAATGATGGCGGTGCCGGTGTCCTGGCAGAACGGCAGCACGCCCTTGACCGACGTCTCGGCGTTGCGCAGGAGCGTAAGGGCCACGTACTTGTCGTTGTCGGAGGCTTCGGGGTCGCTGAGGATTGCCGCCACCTGCTCGTTGTGCTTGCGGC
Source organism: uncultured Prevotella sp. (assembly GCA_964616945.1). GTDB lineage: Bacteria > Bacteroidota > Bacteroidia > Bacteroidales > Bacteroidaceae > Prevotella. Next base: position 2,962 of record CAZTUD010000043.1, read on the forward strand.
GCAGGCAGAACTCCACGTCGTGGAACGCCTGCTGCGCAAGCAGCGTGAGGGCCTCAGGCGTGACCTTCAAAATTTCCTTGCCCTCAAACTCGGCCGTGCTGACTCCCTCTTTCGTCAGCAGCCTGTACTCAGTGTCGTCCTTGCCCAACTGGAACATGGGCGCATACTTGAAATCAACAGTTTTTGCCATAATGTTTTGTAATTGTATTTAGTTGTTTAAATTAGCGTACATCTCAAACAGCCTTGCCACGCACTCTGTCTCGGTCATCTTCGTGGAGAAGCCGTAGGCCGCCATCACCGCGCGGTCGTTGGCGCGGTGAGCCTCAAGCAAGTCGTGTGGCATCGATGTTGGGCTGTAAAGGTCGGCCAGCGTGGAGTCAGGATATTTTGCCCTGACATCGAGTATGGCCTGGGCGGTCTTTTCTATCTGAGCTTTGAGCTTTGAGCTTTGAGCTTTATAAATGCCCTCGCCAGGCTGTGCCTCGTCGTCATTATTTTGAATTTTGAATTTTGAATTTTGAATTGACAAAGGCCACGGGAAGTTGTTGTAAACCACGCTCGCCGAATAGCGGTAGTCGCTTTTCAGCCGCCCACCCACCACGCGCATCCACGCCATGTGGATATTGCTCGTAAGCACGCCGAAATGATAAAGCGTCGCGCCACAAACAATGGTGCAAGAGTCGGCAGCGATGGTGTCACTACTCATAAACCCTATCGGGACATAGCGACGACGCTGTGAAGACACTCTTGGGATTATGATGTAAGCCTCATTCGTTTGTGGCGTGGAGAAAAACTTGTAAGGAGTCTCCGCCGCTTTCCTCGTTGGCACTGCTGTGCTTTTCAGCCTGAACTGGCGCACCGCCTCCACCCTGCGCCTTACCTCGGCGTTCTTGTTTATCAAGGCAGGCGAAGCATCCTTCAGCCAAAGGCAATAGCGTGTCTCATCCTCGTTCAGGAAGTCGCGTGCGCCAACGTATCTCCTGATGTAAAGCTCCAGCTCCGGCGTTTGTGAGAGGATTTTCTTTCGCTGCTCAGGCGTAAGGATGAAGTTGCCATTGTCGGAAGGCTTGTTGCCCATCGTAGATTTGGGCACGTCGCACAGCGGATGGCTACGGCTCACGACAAAGGCGTCGGGCGCGTCATAAAGATAAGGATTTATGTGCGTGGCCCTTACGGGATTGCCGTCCTTGCCAAAGATGTATTTTTCCTTGCGGTCGCGCATACTGAAGCCTATCACGACGCAATGCACGGCGGCCTTCTCGCTCGACTCGCTGTCCCAACGGAATGTGCGGTAGGCGAAGTTTATGCGAAGCCCCATGTCAACCAACGGCTTCCATAGCGGAGCCACCTGCTCGCCCTGCGTTATGCTGTTGGTAGAAACGAGGGCGCATTCGGTGTCGGTTCCCCTTATCAACCTGGCGGCGCGGCAATACCACGCGCCAACATAATCTATGCTGTTGGCAAGCTTTATTTTGCCGAATACCGACACAGCGTCTTTTTTCTGTTGTGCGGTCATCATGCTTGCGCCAACGAAAGGCGGATTGCCTATGATATAATCGAATTTGACCTGCGTCCTTACTGGCGGCTTTGGGCCGGGATAAAGACGTGAGGAAACAAGGTTTATGTCGCCGTATTCCACAAGTGGCTCGCTTGCCATGTCTGGTGTTTCCTCAAACGTCCAATACGTGTTCTTCGCATGTATCGTTGGTATGTCGGCAGCCGCCTCCATTACGTCCCACTCCATCGTCAGCGCGTTGCCCTCGCGGATGTTTGCGTAACTGTGCAAGGGCAGGAAGTCGATTTCGTGATGCACGATATGCTCCGTCTCCGCCATCATCTGCGCCTCGCTTATCCACAAGGCAGTGGTGGCGACACTCACGGCGAAGTCGTTAATCTCAATGCCATAGAACTGGTGGATGCTCACCTTTATCGGGTTCTCAAACACGGGAAGGTTCTCCACGCTGTAGATGGCCTTTATCACCTCGTTCTCAAGGCGGCGCAACGAAAGATAAATCTCTGTCAGGAAGTTGCCCGAACCGCAAGCTGGGTCAAGGAATTTCAGCGAGGCGAGCTTGTCCTGAAAAACGTGCAACTTGCCAAGGCGCGTCTTGACAACGGCGATTTCCTTAATCTCCTCAAATTCACGTCGCAAGTTGTCAAGAAACAACGGGTCGATTACTTTGTGTATGTTCTCAATCGAGGTGTAATGCATTCCGCCCTTGCGCCGCGTCTCAGGATTGAGCGTACTCTCGAACACGCCGCCGAAAATGGTGGGCGATATTTGCGACAAATCGAAGTCAAGCGAGGCGTGAAGCAGCAAAACCGCCCGTATCTCGTCGGTAAACTGAGGAACGTCAATTTTTTCGGCAAACAACCCGCCGTTGGTGTAAGGGAAAGCGGCGAGGTCGGCCTTGTCATACTTGCTGCGCTGCTCTGGCGGCGTGTTAAGCTCGTCGAAAAGGCGCAGCAGGGCATTGCGCATGTCCTCGGTTGGGTAATGCTCCAAATAGTCGTGAAACTGGTCGCGCCTGCCGAATATGCCTGCATCCTCAGCATAAAGGCAAAACACAATCCTCACGCAAAGAATATTGAGATAGCGCATCGACTGCGGGTCGTTGCGGTCGTATTGTTTGACAAAAGAGTCATAAATGCGCCCCACTATCTCTCCCGCCTTCATCGAGACCTCCAACTCCTTCTGGAGATGCTCGCTGCCCTCGTCAGCAAGAAACTGCAGGCGGTAGTATTCCCGCCCCAAGTCTTTCAGGAGTATTCGCTGCGGCTCGGCGTTGGGATTTTCCATGTCATAAACATCAAATTCCTTGAAGTTGCACGTCACAATCCACTTTGGATGCTGTGAGCGCGGCAGCCCGCCGATATAGCGTTGAGCCTGCTGAAAAGGCGTGAGCCTCGTCCCGTCGCTTTGGCGGATAGGCTCGCGCAAGTCCTTGTCCAAGCTTTTCTGCTCAATCATGACATGGGTGGCAGGTATCATCACATCGATGAAAGCACTATTGTCGAGTCGCACTTTCTCCTCAAAGACGACAAACTCGGTGGGCTTTTCCACGCCGAAGACATTGCCGAGGAGGTCGAGCCAAAAGCTTTGGCTCTCGCCTTTCTCGTAGCCTCGGCCTTCCCATCGTTTGGCAAAAGCCTCAGCCGCACTACGCTGTAGTTTCTCTGCTTTCATCGGTTTTACTTTTAATATCCGAAAATCTCCTCCGTCGTCAGGCGGCGTATAGGGCCGATTTTGCCCAAGGTCTCCACGTCGAGGCTCTTCTCGTCGCCAAGAATGAGGTAACGATAAGGCTTGTGGGCGATGTTCTGGCGGGCGAAGTCCATCAGGTCTTTCAGCTGGAGCTTCGGCAACTCGTTGTAGATGCGCTGGTTGATGTCGTAATCTATGCCAAGGCGTTTGGCCGCAAGGTAACTCCAAAGCACTTCCTCGCGCGTGGTGCGCTCCGAGGCGAGGCTCTTCAGCAGGCTTTGCTTTGCAAGCTGGAAGCCAGCCTCACGCTCAGGCGTGTTGTCAAGCAAGTTGTGGAACTCGTTGACGCAATCCATCATTTTGTCGTTTTGCGTGATGATGGTAGTAGTGAAACTTTCGGTATCAGTGTAAGGATGAGCCGTCGGCCTTATGTAGGCGGCTCCTGCCGAATAGGCAAGTCCGCGAGCCTCACGAAGCTCCTGGAAGACGATGGCGTTCATGCCGCCACCGAAGTATTCGTTGAACAACGCCTCGATGGCTGCCTTGTCTGGCGACCACTTGTTGCCCTCGTTATGGTACATCGACATGTAAATGTTCTTGGCATCGTAAGGCGCAATCCAAATCTCGTTCTTCGGCGTCTGCTCGTGCAGATAAGGCTTCGAGGCCGGTGCGTCGGCAAACTTCCTTGGCGTGGCGTGAGCTTTGCTTACGAGGTTGCTTACTTCCTTGAACGACGACGGGCCACAATATAATAATGTGTGGGCTCTCGTCTTCAAGTCCTTTATCAGGTTGAGCAACTCCTGCGGGTCGGTGCCGCGCAGCTCCTTTTCGCTGAGGCTGTTGAGCTGGCTGTTCCACGTTCCGTACTGCCCGTACATGCGCAGAGCCGAGAAATTGCTGCGCTGGTTGGTCTTGCCGTCGGCGCGGTTCTTCAATATGCGGTCAACGTATTTCTGATAGCTGTCCTTGTCGCCTTTCGCATTGTCAATGAGGTTCTCCAACAGCTGCAATGCCTCCGGCATGTTGTCGTTGAGTCCCGACAGGCTCACGTCAATGGAATTTGCCCCCACGCCGATGGAATAGCTGCAAGCGAGCTTGTAGAACTGGCGGTTAATCTCCTCGTTCGTCAACTTGTCTGTCCCCACGTAGTCGAGGTATGTGGCAGCCGTGGCATACCGCTTGTCGCTCTCGTCACCGAACGGATAATGGTAAGTGAGGCTGAAAATGGCGTCGTCGTCATTCTTCTTGTAAAGGAACTCCAGTCCCTTGCCCGTCTTGCCCACAGTGAGATCCTTCTTGAAATTGACGAACTGCGGCTCGATAGGCTCGGGCTTGGTGTTTACAATCTCGCGAAGGAAGTCGCTTTGCTTGTCGTTGTTGGTCGGAATGGGTGTTATCTCCGGCTTGTCAATCTTGTGGATTGTGGTGTCGTTGCCCTGCCGCTTGTAAACGGTCACGTAATCGTCGAGGAAGAAGCGGTTGGCGAAATCCACAATCTGCTGCTTCGTCATGCCCTCTATGCGGTCTTTGGCGTGTATGCAGTCGGCCCACTTCTCGTCGTTGACAAAAGCCTCGACAAACCTGTTGGCGCGGGAGTCGTTGTTGCGGAGCGACATGTAATAGCCGAGGCGCATGTTGTTGACCACCGACGGCAGCAGGTCGTCGGAGAAATCTCCTTTCTTCAGCTTGTCTATTTCGGCAAGCATAAGCCTTTCAACCTCGTCAAGTCCCTGCCCCTCCTTTGGCTTACCCTCAAGGATGAAAACGCCATAGTCGTGCATCGCCTCAAGCCCAGCGCGTGCGCTCGTCACCTTCATCGGGGTGTTGAGGTCAGTGTCGAAAAGTCCCGCCTTGCCGTTAGAAAGCAACTCGCCAATGACGTTGAGCGTGTCGGCCTGGAGGCTTGACGCGGCCTTCGTCTTCCAGCCAATCATTATGTCCTCGGCCTCCTGCCCTACGACCATAGTGTCAACGCGCGAGGCAAGCTGTGGCACTGGCGCATACTGCGGGAAAGAAAGGCTTTCACTCTTCTTCCAGTCGCCAAAATACTTGTCGATTGTTGCGATTACGCGGTCAGGGTCGAAGTCGCCCGCCATGCAGATTGCCACGTTGTTTGGCACATAGTAGCGGCGGAAGTAGTTCTTTATGTTGGTTATCGACGGATTCTTCAGATGTTCCTGCGTGCCGATGGTGGTCTGCGTGCCGTAGGGATGGTTGGGGAAAAGCTTCTTGAACAAAGCCACCCACTCTTTCTCTCCGTCGCTCGCCAGTCCGATGTTGTATTCCTCATAAACGGCCTCAAGTTCGGTGTGGAAGCCGCGTATCACCATGTTCTTGAAGCGGTCGGCCTGAATGCGCGCCCACGTGCCAATCTCGTTCGACGGAATGTTTTCCTGATAGCAGGTCACGTCGTTTGACGTATAAGCGTTGCTCCCTTCCGAACCTATGCTCGCCATGAGCTTGTCGTATTCGTTTGGGATGTTGTATTGCGCTGCGAGCTGCGAAATCGAGTCAATCTCGTGATATGCCTTTATGCGAGCCAAGGAATCGGTAATGTGGCGGTATTGCTCAAAGCGGTTCTCGATGGAGTCGAGCAAAGGAGCCTCGGCTACGATGTTGGATGAGCCGAAATGCGTCGTGCCCTTGAACATGAGATGCTCCAGATAGTGGGCCAGGCCAGTGGTCTCGGCAGGGTCGTTGCGCGAACCAGTGTGGACGGCTATGTAAGTCTGCACGCGCGGTTTTTCCTTGTTCACCGACAGATAAACCTTTAAACCGTTGTCGAGTGTATAGATGCGGCTGTGCATCGGGTCGCCCTCCACCGATTGGTAGTGATAGGTTTTCTGTGCCGATGCCGCGAGCCCAAAAGCTGCGGCAAAGGCCAATAAATAAAATCTCAGTTTCATATCGTTATAGATTTTATGGTCATCACAGATTATCAGTTCTCGAAATCTACTTCGTGGTCAAGCTTCCCGACGAAGTTGTCAATCACCTCCTGCTCCACGTCGCCCATGCGGTATTCTTTTTCTGCGTCCTTCCTTATCTCGGCTATCCACGCGCGTCGTGCGGCAATGTAGTCCTGCTTGATCATTGCCGCGCTCTCGGCATCAAGCTCCGTAAGGTGATAATATGAGAGGATGAGATTGTAGGTCCACGCCCACTGGTAGTCGCGGTAGTGCGTGTTGATGTCGTCGAAGCGTTGCAGCACGGCATCAACGGAGTCGAGCGTGCCGTTCTTGATGTCCTCCACAAGCCGCCTTTCTTCACTGTCAGGCAGCAGAAGCCCCGAAAGATCGTTCCAGTCGCCCACGCCAATGTCAGAAGCTGGTGCGACAATTGAGGCATCACGCCTTATGACACGCTTCAAGACTGCGCCCATGTATATGCGCAGGGCGATGTCATAATACTTTATGCCTTTCTTCAACGAAGAGGCGTTGATGACGTATTCGTGGAAATTGTAAGTGGAAACGTCCTCGCCAGAGGCTGCTTTCAAGTCTTCAAGTATTTTCTTTCCCTTTATGATTTCGCCCACGGAGAAAGGCGACAGCCAGTCGAAATTGACGATGCTCTTTTGCGCTCCCTTCGGCCTCACGTCGCGCTTAGGCCATTTGCGGATGTCGCGGTAAAGGCCTACGGTGGTGATGTTTCGGCCAGGCGACAGATACATAGTATCGCCGTAGGCTATGAGATAGGAGAAAGGCAGGTAGCGCGTGTCGGGGTGGTGCATAAGCTTGCCGAAGCAAACGCTGAACGTGCCTATGGTGGCGGGCAAGAGGATATAGGCCCCGCTTGCCGTCTTGGTGCCTCTTTCGAGCGTGCCCCAGTGTATGGGACCCATCTTGTAGGCGTGATTGGAGAAGTTGGTGGCGGAGCCAGCGTTGTAGAAACTCAACTGTGTGCCTATGAGCAAGCTGCTCTTGTGGTGGCTTGCCGAGAACGGTCCACAGAAGGCGGCACACGCCTCACCATTGCTCATGTAGCAGTTGGCGAAGAAAACGCTCTGCGAGGCGGTGAAGCCGTTGCTCAACGTGCAAGCCTCGCCGACGAAGCAGTCCTGCATTTTCACCGAATTGATGATTGACGAGCCGTGGGCGATGATTGAGTTCTCGCATATCACACCCGTGCCAATGAAGACATTGGCCTCTGGCGAGCTCATTATCGTGGTGTCGCTCAGGCGCGAAGCCCCGTTTATCTCGCACTCGTCCTGTACTATGGTATTGCTTATCTCCTTTGTGTTCACTATCTTTACGCCGTTGCCTATGTAGCCGCGCTCAGGCAAGGTGGCCTGTATGGTCTCGCGGATAAGCCTTTTGAGCCGTGCCACAAGCTCCTTGTCGTTAAGGTATTTCACCATGAGTGCGGCGAGCTGGCTGTTGAGCCCGTCGAAGAGGATGAGGTTGCCGTCGCCCGCCTCGTTGAGCACCGAAACCACGTTGCCCTGCCCGTAGGTTGCGCCCTCGGTAGTCTCTATTGTGGAGATGTTAGAGATGAGGCAGTCGTCGCCGATGTCGTAGTTGTTGATGTAACTGCCAACATTCTCAATGAGGCAGTTGTCGCCAATGGTAACGTTGCGCAGCGTGGCGTCGTTGATGCCCGAGTGCTTCAGGAAGCCCTTGGCAATCTCCACGTTCTTCTCAAAGTCGCCTATGTTGACCTCGCCGTAAAGCTTCACGCGGTGCATGTACTTCGGCTTGAAATCGTCTGACACATGGATGTTGCTCCAATCTTCGGCCCAGCAGCTGTGATCCTCAAGTATATTTATCTCGTCTTCGGTAAGTTGTCTCATTCGTCTGTTTGATATAAAAAGTCGTTGTACGGATATTTCTGCACATGCAGCTCGCGCACACGGCGGTAGAGCACGTCGCGCAGCTCGTCGATGTTCTCACGCTCCTTTGCGGAGATGAAAATGCAGTCGGAGCCCATCTTTGCCATCCACGTGCGGCGCAGCTCGTCGAGCGTAACGTTCTCACGCGTGGCGGGCGAAAGGTCGTCGGGGGCCTTGTCTATCCAGTGGTAGTTGTCCATCTTGTTGAAGACAATCATCATGGGCTTGTCGGCGCATTCAAGCTCCTTGAGCGTCTGGTTCACCACCTGTATTTGCTCCTCAAAGTCAGGGTGCGACACGTCGACCACATGCAGCAGAAGGTCGGCCTCGCGTACCTCGTCGAGCGTCGATTTGAACGACTCCACAAGGTCGGTGGGCAGCTTGCGTATGAAACCCACCGTATCGGCGAGCAGGAATGGCAGGTTCTTGATGACCACCTTGCGCACCGTGGTGTCGAGCGTGGCAAAAAGCTTGTTCTCGGCGAAAACGTCGCTCTTGGCGAGCAGATTCATCAGCGTGGACTTGCCCACGTTGGTGTAGCCCACGAGAGCCACCCGTATGAGCCTGCCGCGGTTCTTGCGCTGTGTGCTCTTCTGGCGGTCAATCTCCACAAGCCGCTTCTTCAGCAGACTTATGCGGCTCAGTATTATTCGCCTGTCCATTTCAAGCTGCGTCTCGCCCGGGCCGCGCAGTCCCACGGAGCCTTTGCCGCCGCCGGAGCCAGAGCCGCCACCCTGCCGCTCAAGGTGGGTCCACATACGCTGTAGGCGGGGCAGCAGGTAGCGGTATTGCGCCAGTTCGACCTGCGTCTTGGCGTTGGCCGTCTGCGCACGCATGGCGAAGATGTCAAGGATGAGCGACGTACGGTCGAGTATCTTCACGCCAAGCTCTTTCTCTATGTTGCGAATCTGCTTTGCCGACAGCTCGTCGTCGAAGATTACCATGCCTATCTCGCGGTCGTTGTCTTCCTCGTCTTTTATGTATTGCTTTATCTCCTCAAGCTTGCCCTTGCCAACATACGACGTCTGGTTGGGACCGCCCACCCTCTGCGTGAACCGCTTCACGGTTACGACACCCGCCGTGTCGGCAAGAAACTCAAGCTCGTCAAGATATTCCTTGGTCTTGGCCTCGTCCTGCTGCGACGTTATAAGCCCCACCAGAATGGCGGTTTCCGCCTTGTTGGCCTCGGCCTCGGAGTACTCAAATTCCTTCATATATCGTTACACTGTCTTCTGTTTGCAAATCTTTTGTGCAAAGATAAGTAAAAGATTTGAAAACGCTTGCGCATTATTGCCCTTTTTTGTATTTTTGCAACTTACAATAACTAAACAAGTATTTTTATGAGATTAATCATTGAAAAAAGCTATGACAAGCTGTCGTTGTGGGCGGCAAACCACGTCATAGACAGAATCAACTCTTTTAACCCCACCCCCGACCACCCGTTTGTTTTGGGTCTCCCGACTGGCAGCTCACCAGTCGGCATGTACGCAGCCCTCGTGAAAGCCTGCAAGGAGGGCAAGGTGAGCTTCAAGAACGTTAAGACGTTCAACATGGACGAGTACGTGGGTCTGCCCGAAAGCCACCCCGAAAGCTACCACAGCTTCATGGCGCACAACCTGTTCGACCACATCGACTGCCCTAAAGAGAACATCCACATTCTCAACGGCAACGCCAAGGATTTGGCAGCCGAATGTGCGCACTATGAGGAGATGATACGCGAGGCTGGCGGCATCGACCTCTTCATCGGCGGCATAGGCCCCGACGGCCACATCGCATTCAACGAGCCTTTCTCCAGCCTCACGAGCCGCACCCGCATAAAGACCCTAACCACCGACACCATAATAGCCAACAGCCGCTTCTTCGAGGGCGACGTGAACAAGGTGCCCAAGCACGCCCTGACTGTGGGCGTGGGCACGGTGATGGCCGCCCGCGAAGTGATGATTCTCGTCAACGGCCACAACAAGGCACGCGCACTACAGGCCGCTGTGGAAGGTCCCGTGACCCAAGCATGGACAATAAGCGCCCTACAGCAGCACCAGCACAGCATAATAGTGGCCGACGAGCAGGCTTGCGACGAGCTGAAAGTGGGCACTTACCGCTACTTCAAGGACATCGAAAAGGAGAATCTGTAGGTTCTTCACGACCTTTACACATCGTCCAACAATTGTTGGACGATTGGCTGACAACTGTTAGACGATTGGCTGACAAGTGTTAGACGATTGGCTGACAAGTGTCAGCCAATCTCTATTACGCCCGCAAGACACTTTCTTTAAACTACAAACGACATGACTGAAAGCAATGGAAGCACGTGGACACCTGACGCATCGCAACGGGAGATAATCGGCATCCACGACGGATGCCATCTCGTTCTCGCACCACCCGGATGCGGCAAGACGCAAATCCTCGCCGAGCGCATAAGGCTTGCGCTGGACAGTGGCGTGAGCCCCAACGACATGCTGTGCCTGACTTTCACCAACCGTGCCGCACGGGGAATGCGCGAGCGCATAAACGAAAGGGTGGGTGAAAAAGAAACCGAGGACGTATTCGTGGGCAACGTCCACCGTTTCTGCTCGCGCTTCCTGTTCGAAAACGGCATCGTGCCAGCTGAAAGCGCAATCATCGACGACGACACCACGTTGAGCATACTGGCGCGTTATCTCAACGAAGACGAGGAAAAGGCCAGCCACGACTTCCGCCGCAAGCAGGCCTACAACCAGATAATGTTTTTCTCCCACCTGATGTACGACCTCGAGCACGGCGTGCCGAAACCGCTGCGAATGCACCCAGAGTGCGTCACCAAGGAGGACGTAGCAGTGATGAAAGCCATCAGCGAGACGCAAGACAGGGCTTTCGACGCGCAGATGATGATTGACATTTACAATCATACAGACTTCTACTTCGACTTCGTGCGCCAGCCCGGCTTCAACCTGCTGCTCCGCCACGAGGCAGAGCAGACCGTGCTGAAGATGCGCTATGCCCACGCCTATACCGCCTACAAACGGCAAAACAACCTCATCGACTTCGAGGACCTGCTACAACTCACCTACACCACCCTCAAATCCAACGCCTCCTACAAACGCTATCCGTGGGTACAGGTAGACGAGGTGCAAGACCTCAACATGCTACAGGTGGAGATAATAAAGAGCCTCTCCCAAGCCCTTCCCCAAAGGGAGGGATGTCAGTATGCAGAAAACACAATTTCTGAACCAAAAGACAGTTCTTTCGGTAATCAACATCCCCTCCATTCGGGAGGGGCTTGTGGTAGGCTTTTACTTTTCCTCGGCGACGAGCAACAGGCAATATTCTCATTCATGGGCGCTAAGCTCAATACGCTCAACTCGCTGAAAGATTTGTGCAAGGGCAACATCCACCATCTCAACGTCAACCATCGCTCGCCAAGACAGCTGCTCGAAATGCTCAACGCCTACGCCGTCGCCAATCTCGGCAGCGACCCAAGCCTGCTACCTGCCTCAGCCTCGACAGACAACTCGTCTGCCAACGCCACGGGCGAACTGAGAATATGTCCCTACCCCAACATTTATGCCGAGTTTAACGGCGTGGCGAAGCGTGCAGCCGAGCTTATTGACAAATTCAAGCAGGATACTACAGCCATTGTGGTGAACTCAAATCGCGATGCCGACGAGATAAGCAAAGTGCTCGACCACGAAGGGCATCCACACTTCAAAGTCTCCGGCACTGACCTTTTCTCAACGCCAGAAGTGAAACTTCTCATTGCACATCTGGGCGTGATTGCCAACGACATGAACTTCCTTGCCTGGGCACGGCTCATGCACGGGCTGAAAGTGTGCGAAACGCCAGCCTCGGCACGCCAGTTTGTCCACCAGCTCAGGGCAAGGGCCATAGTCCCGTCCGACTTCCTGCTCGCCAACGGCGGAACCTACCTGCAACGGTTCATCGACACATACGAAAGCCAGGACATCGTGGTCTTCGACACCGAAACCACTGGGCTTAATGTCTTCGAGGACGACATCATCCAAATTGCCGCCGAGCGCATAAGGCAGGGCAAGCTGGTGGAAAAATTTTGCGTTTACATCGAGACCGACATGTCTGTCCCCACGATGCTTGGCGACATCGCCAATCCAATCATTGAGGAGCGAAAGCACCAAACGATTTATTCCCACAAGGAGGCATTGGACATGTTTGCCAAATTTGTGGGCAATGACATCCTGCTGGCCCACAACGCCGAGTTCGACAGCCACATCCTGAAGTATAATATAAAAAGGTATGCTCCGTCGTGCAAGCCGTTGCATTGCAACGACAATTG
>CAZTUD010000044.1:0-15176 GCA_964616945.1 uncultured Prevotella sp.
GCCCGTGACGCTCACAAGCACCACGTCAACGCCACCACGCTTCAGGATGTCAACCGGGGAAATTGCCTCTATCGGCTCGAAGCCATCGGCCAGAAATTCGTATGCTTTCATAATATGAATAAAGTGTTTAAATCATTAATTGATGAATATTTGGCACAAAAATACGGAAAAAAAGCGAAAGGGGGAAATAATTTAGTAACTTTGTTGGTGATTTCTTCAAAACGCCATTATTTCAGCGTCAAAAATTTATACATAAAGCCAATGTCAGACAAACGACTTCGCTTCGCCATTTTCGGCAACGAGTACCAGGCCAAGAAGAGCGCGGGCATACAGCAAGTGCTGGCCGAACTCTATAAGCGCGATGCCGAGATTTACGTCGACCGCCCATTCTACGACTACCTGACCAACGGCCTTGGCCAGGAGGTTCACGCCGACGGCGTGTTCGGCAGCTACAATTTCGACGTGGATTACGCCATCTCACTCGGAGGCGACGGCACATTCCTGCGCGCCGCCAATCGCGTGCTGGCCCGCCACACGCCGGTCATCGGCATCAACACCGGTCGGCTGGGGTTTCTTGCCGAAGTGCTGCCAAGCGAGTTTGGCGAGGGCCTGGACGAAATCTACAACGGCAAGTGCCACTACGAGGAACACACCGTGATACAGATTGAGGCCGAAGGTGGCGGCGACCCCGGCTCGCTGCCCATAGAGGGAAGCCCGTATGCGCTCAACGACATTGCCATACTGAAGCGCGACACGGCTTCGATGATTACCATACGTGCCTACGTCAACGACGACTTCCTGGTGACCTACCAGGCCGACGGCCTCGTAATCTCCACCCCCACCGGCTCCACGGCCTACAACCTGAGCAACGGCGGCCCCATAATAGTGCCCAACAGCGGCAGCATCTGCCTAACGCCCGTGGCGCCCCACAGCCTCAATATACGCCCCATCGTGCTCAACGACACGAGCGTGATAAAGCTCGACGTGGAAAGCCGCAGCCACAACTTTCTCGTGGCCGTGGACGGACGGTCGGAGAAGCTGCGGCAGGGCACGCGCGTCAACATCAGCAAAGCTCCTTACACCGTGCGCGTGGTGAAGCTGCTGTCGAAACGCTATTCAGCCGTGCTGCGCGAGAAACTCATGTGGGGAGCCGATCAAAGGGGATAGTGCGAAACAAGTTTACAACACCCCCTTTGTGAAAGGCCTCTTTTCAAACAAAGAGGCCTTTTGCCCAAAATACGCAATTCTCAGGCGAGGCTACAACTTGTTGGCTGCCAATCAATTATCAAAATCGACATTTTTACCCATAGAAAACCGTTTGCGATTACGGCGTAATGACGATGCCTTTACGCCGTAAACGCAAGCCCTCTGCGCCGCAATCGCCGTGCCTTTACGCCGCAGAAGCTTTGTCTCCACGGCACAAACGCAAACCTCGTACGCCGTTTTTTGAAAATCCAACGGCAAGAATCGTCCGAGTGTTAAACTTTTAACATTTTTCAGCCCCAGTTTTGCCTTACAAGCTTCTTGTCATTTTTCTTTACTCTTCCCGCCAATGCATGACAAGAAAATTGCCAAGCCATGCACGAGTTTTCAATTTTTATTTGTAACTTTGTAAAGTCGGACTTAAAAGTGAGCGAATGAACAGCGAAGAGAAAAGCTACCAACTGAAGTTTTGCGACAAATACTTCGGAAAAGGCAATTGGGACCAGGAGGTTCTGAGCCACGTGGACGTGTTGCTGAAAGGGCGGCGCGGGCAGAACTTGCTGTACATTGAGTTCAAGCACCGCCTTGGAAGCTTGCAAAACCACCGCCGCGCGTTGGCGCAAGCCATAATAACCAACAAGAAGCAGCAGCACATTCTCGACCGCGTAGGGCTGGCCTACATGACCGAGGACGGACGGGACGCATTGGAAATAATCGACTGCTCGGACAACTCAGTGATGTTCAACAACGACATAAACTGGGAGGCCGAGACACCAAGCAATCCTTCGCAGGATGCCGTTGACCGCATTTACGACCGCATAAAGGGGAAAATTACGCCCTACTATGACGACGACATCCATGAGGTTTACCGCACGCTGAAAAGCGGCGAGGGCGTGGAGATACAGATTACGGAGCACAACTTCAACGTAGTCTATAACCAATGGAAAAGCACCATTCACTTCAAACGTGAGGAGCGTGACGAGCAGGAGCTTATCAATCTCTTCCTTACCGACATGCTCAACGGCACCAAATATGAGATGGAGGTAAAAACCGACATCACCGAGCCTACGCTCTTCGGCCCGCTCATCCGCGAAGGCACCAACCTCGGCAAGTACGAGCTGGAGAAAGTCAGAGGGAGAATATGGATTGTCTATGACGAGTATATCATCCACGCCATTCAGAATGCCGAGGGCTACGACACGTTCTGGCGCAAGTACAAGCGTCCGCCTGAGCAAGGGGAATATTTGAAAATCCTTGAGCACAGTGCCGAACTTTACACAGACAGCTACCGCCGCGACACTGGCGGCGAATATACGCCCACTTGCTTCGTGGAGCTGCAAAACCAATTGCTGGCACAGCACTACAACCTCGACGACTACATCGTCTGCGATCCATGCGCCGGCGTGGGCAACCTGGAAAACCAGTTCGGCAAAGAGTACAAGCCCTACTGCTACCTCTCCACGCTGGAGCAGATGGACGTTGACATCTGCCGCATCAAGGGCTTCGATAACGCCATGCGCTTCGACTATCTCAAGGACAAGGACGACCAGCCCCGATGGAAATACCGGGGCTATATAAGCGACATCGGCGAGATAGCCAGACGTGAGGGACGCAAGCTCATGGTGGTGATGAATCCTCCCTACACCCGCCGCAGCGGACACAAGGACGACCTCGCTTTGGAGTTCTTCGACAAGGTGCTGCAGCTTCAACCAGACGTGATTGTTTATTATTGCAAGACCGAGTTCTTCCTCCGCCCGACGGTCAGCCACTTCGCGCAGTCTGGCTACCGCGTCGTCGCCCACATCTTCTCCAACGCCCGCGAAACGTTCAAACTATCTGAGTGGCCAGTCTCGCTCGTTATCTTCGACCGAAACCAAGGCAAGGCTTTCGACGGCGAGCATGTTACTGCTGACAGGTATGAAGTGGATGGAAAAGACAAGAAGTTGCACTACGTCAATACGTACACCTACGACAACTTGCGGCCGTCGCTTGTCAAGGAGATAGAGGACAAAATCAAGGACAACGACACTGGCATGACGCTGGGCCAATGGACAAACCAGAACTATTGCCTTGTGTTGAGCAACCGGAAGAACTCCAACAGGCTCATCACCACGCACAACCTCAAGTATGCTTTACTGCTCAAAGGCATCAACTTCAACACTCACGGCAAGTATTTCGAGACAAGCAACCTCACCTATCGCGGCACGGTAGAAGATATATCCGATGAGCTGTTCAGCGATGCCATCATGATGTCACAGTTTTATAAAGGACTTCTTTTCACCAACAAGGACGAGCGAAACCTCATCATGCCCTTCACCGCCGAGGAGCTTGGCTGCGGCATGAACGACCTCAACGTGAAGTATGACGACGACAACGCCGAGCCAGGCCTCTTCGCGGGGGAAGAGCCATTGAAGCATTTCGACTTCCGCGAATTCCTGCGTCAGTTCAACTTCTCCGTCGAGGCAATGGCACTGCACGACGCAGCCCTCCGGCTGTTCCGCTTCTACCATGCAAGCCCAGCCTACACTGACAAAGACTGGAACGACAGCTTCTACGACATCACCAACGCAATAATGCAGAAGGACATTACGCAGTTCAAGTCCCTCGACCAAGGCATTGACCATCGCATAACCAAGGTCAAGACCACCAAAGGCACACGCGGCTTCGGCAGAAATACAATTGCCGCATTCGTGCCGGAGGACAGCCTGCCGATGTTCTACGACTTCTTCGACAAGCGCGACGCACTCGCCGTGAAAATAAACCAAGAGTTGCTCGACTCCCATCTGCTGCTGTGGAAGCGCGAGAACATATTCTGAAAAACTGCTGAAAATATCATATAACAATCGATGGCATTCTCAATAAAGGGGCTACTCAACATGCCCGAATCAAAATACAAGGCCGGCGAAATATTGCGCTGGCTGTGGCGGGCATGGCGCGGCAACCGTCTGCAGGCCTGCCTCAACGCTGCTATAGGCCTTATGTCGGTGGTGGTGTCGCTTGCCGGGGTGTGGGCCGTGCAGCACGCCATCGACGTGGCAAGCGGCGTGGTTAAAGGCTCAATCTACTGGGCGGTGGGGCTGATGGGCACACTGGTGATTTGCGACTTCGCCCTCAACATTTCAGGCATCTGGGTGCAAAACATACTCGGCATACGGGCGCAAAACCGAATGCAACAACGCTTGCTCGACCGTCTGCTGCGCTCGGAGTGGCACGGAAAGGAGCGATTTCACTCTGGCGACGTGCTCAACCGCCTGGAGTTTGACGTCAGCAACGTGGTAAATTTCCTCACACAAACCATCCCCGGCACACTCTCGGTGTTGGCAATGTTCATCGGTGCCTTTTGCTACTTGTTCGCAATGGACGCGGTGCTGGCCCTGATTACCGTGGCCATAATCCCGGTGTTCGTGGCCGTGAGCAAGATTTACGTGGCGCAGATGCGCAAGCTCACAAAGGACGTGCGCACGGAGGACTCGCACGTGCAAAGCACCTTGCAGGAGACCATACAAAACCGTATGCTCATAAAGACTCTGGAAAGCGAAACGCCGATGGTAAACCGCTTGGAAAAAACGCAAAGCGTGTTGCGCCACAAGGTCGTGAAGCGCACGGCTTTCTCTGTGTTCAGCAACCTTGTGCTGAACTTCGGCTTCGCCCTCGGCTACCTCGTGGCGTTTCTGTGGGCCGCCCTGCGCATGGCGTCGCGCACACTGACATTCGGCGGCATGACAGCCTTCCTACAACTCGTGAACCGCATACAAAGCCCTGCACGAAGCCTAACGAAGCTTGTGCCAGCCTTTGTGTCGGTTTTCACCGCCGCCGAAAGGCTTATGGAACTGGAAGAGAATCCGTTGGAAGAACAGGGCGAACCGATAAAAGTGAAGTCGCCGTGCGGCATACGCCTGCGTGACGTGACTTACGCCTACGACAGTGTTGACGGCGACGTGATAAGAAACCTCAGCTTTGACTTCCGCCCAGGCACGTGTACCGCCATCCTCGGCGAGACAGGCGCAGGAAAGACTACGCTCGTGAGAATGCTGCTGGCATTGATACAGCCGCAAAAGGGAACTTCCTCAATCTACAACGGCCCAAAGGAAATAAGCCTTACGCCACGCACACGCTGCAACTTCGTTTACGTGCCGCAGGGCAACACCCTTTTGAGCGGAACCATACGCGACAACCTGCGGCTTGGCCGCCTGTCGGCCACCGACGAGGAGATGAAAGACGCGCTCCACAAGAGTTGCGCCGACTTTGTGTTTGACCTCCCCGACGGCCTCGGCACAATTTGCGGCGAACAAGGCGGCGGACTTTCCGAAGGCCAGGCACAGCGCATTGCCATAGCCCGCGCCTTGCTTCGCAACCGCCCCGTAATGCTCTTCGACGAGGCCACGTCGGCTCTCGACCCTGAGACTGAGCGGCAACTGCTGAAAAACATTCTTGCCGACAATGGCAAAACCATCATCTTCATCACCCACCGCCCCGCCGTCACCGAATATTGCGACCAAACGTTGAGAATAGAAAAAATATAAGCCAAAAGCCAAAAAGCCTGCCCCAAGCTCCTCCCCAAGGGAGGGGATGTGACCTTGGGAGGGACGCGAGGCAGGCTTGCCTATTTAATCGTGCAGTATTAACGCCGACTGTCCGTCAACAACGACGTGCGAGCCTGAAACTGTGTCAAGCCCATTCTCGTCAATCTTGCCATCGCAGCTCACAACCGTGTATTGCCCTTCAGGAACGGCGACATCGCAAGCCTCCTTGTTGGCGTTCAGCACCACAATTATATTCTTCCAAGGGTCGCCGCCTGCGTTGTCCTTCAGCCTGAAAGCGACAAGACAATCCTGCGAAGGCAAAAACTCCAAGTGCTGGCGCACAAGATCGGCCTTGCCAAGGCGGAAGGCGGGGTGGTTCTTGCGCAAGGAAATGAGCTTGCTGTAATACTCGAAGACTTGCGGATACTCTTGCAAGTGCGCCCAAGGCAGCTCGTTGATGCTGTCGGGCGACTCATAGCTGTTGTGCACACCTTTCTTGTCACGCAACAATTCCTCTCCACTGAGCATGAACGGCACACCCTGCGAGGTGAACACGGCGGTTTGGGCAAGCAGGTCAAGCTTGATGATTTGAGATTTGAGGTTTGAGGTTTGAGATTTTTGATTACTCAAAGAATCTTCTTGGTCTGACAATTTTGAATTGTCAATGCTCGCTTTCAGCCTGTCAACAAGGCACATGTCGTCGTGACAACTGACGTAGGTTATGCACTGCGTAGGCTCTGCGGCCCACGGCTCCTTGCTGTAATTGACCTTTGAATAATCAACCTGCGGATGACCGATCATGCCCGTAATGCCAGCCTTGATGCTCTCCTCGCTGCCAGGAATGCCCACAAGAAACGCGCCCTTGGTGTCATCGCTGAACGGGCCGCGCAGTGCGTCGCGCATGTCGTCGCAGAAAGCCGCAATGCCTGGCATCTGCTTCGTATTGGCTTTCATGGCAAGCTTCTCAGCAGGATAAGCGCACGAGCCCGCGCTCCATCCCTCGCCATACATAAAGATGTTTGGATTAATTTTGCTCACCTCCGCCCGAATGTCGTTCATCGTCTCAATATCGTGAACGCCCATGAGGTCGAAACGGAAGCCATCAATGTGGTACTCATCAATCCAATATTTCACGCTTTCAAGCATAAACTCCCGCATGAGCGGTTTTTCAGAAGCCGTCTCATTGCCGCACCCAGACCCGTTGCTCGGCTTGCCGTCCGCTGTGAAACGGTAATAATAATTGGGCCACGTCTTCTGGAAGTTGCTGTGGTCGAGGTCGAAAGTATGGTTGTAAACCACGTCGAGAATAACCCTTATGCCCGCCTTGTGCAAGGCCTGCACCATCTTCTTGAACTCGACGATGCGTGTTGCAGGATTGTATGGGTCAGTGCTGTAGCTGCCTTCGGGAACATTGTAGTTCACAGGGTCATAGCCCCAATTATACTGCGGCTTGTCAAGCTTTGTCTCATCCACGGAGCCGAAATCGAACGACGGCAGAATATGTACGGCGTTGACACCAAGCTTCTTCAAGTGGTTTATCGCCCAAGGCTCGGTGAGCGCAAGGAATTTGCCCGGATGCTTTGCGTCAGGACGGGCGATGGAGAAGTCGCGGTGGTGCATCTCGTAGATTACGAGGTCGGCGGACGACTTGGTCTGTAGTTGGGTGTCTTTCTCCCATCCTTCGGGAGAAACTTGACAATCGGCACTATTAGAATTTTGAATTATTGCCCCTCTCTGCCCATTCACACCAACGGCCTTGGCAAACACGCCCGGCGTTTCGCCAAAGCCACAGTCGAAAGTATAAAACTTCCCTTTCAAGTCGCCTTTTACCACAGCCTTCCAGCGGTTTTCGCCGTCTTTCTTCATCTTGACGGTCTTGAAAGGCTTGCCGCCAAGTCCTTCGTTGTACAAGCGAAGGATGACTTGCTGTTTAGCCGCCTTGGGCATTTGGTCAGATTGAACAGACGCCCCAGTCGTGCCATCCACGGCAGCCGTATCTCCTTTAGCTGAGGTAGAGGGGCTTGTCGGTGAATTAAGATGGAAGACTGTCTGCTTGACATTATACACCATCTCGTCAAACAGGTTCTGCGCCTCAGCCTTATGGCCTAAGCCAACGGCAGCAATGGCGGTAAGAATAATGGCTTTCAACTGCATGATTATTATACTTATGTAGGGACACACCAGCGTATGCCCCTACAAATTTAAGATTACAAAGCTTTTAGACTAACTGCAAAGCCTCCGCCAGGAGCCTCGGTGAACTTCAGCGTGTCACCTTTCTTCACCTTTTTCTTATAAATAAGGTAAGCAGACGGATTTTTCTCATAGTCGGCATTCTTGCCATCCACATAAATGCAAGCCTCATACTTGCGTCCACTGTCAAGGAAGTCGAGTTTCACGACAGACTTGTGTCCGTGTTCGTCGCACTTGCCGCCAATAAACCAGTCGTCCTTGCCTTTTGCCTTGCGCGCAACTGTGATATATCGTGCCGGCTCAGCCTCAATATACTTGGAATCGTCCCAATCTACGGCAACATCCTTAATGAACTGGAAGGCATCGTTGTACTTGGCATAGTTCTCTGGCAGGTCGGCAGCCATCTGCACTGGTCCCCACATGACGAGGTACAATGCCAGCTGACCAACAAGAGTGGTATGCACATACGAAGGATTGTCGCTCCATTTCTTCAACTGTGTCTCCAACACACCTGGCGTATAGTCCATAGGACCGCCCTGCAAACGCGTGAACGGCAGGATGACCGTGTGGTTGGGGTAACTGCCACCAAAGGCCTCATACTCACCGCCACGCGCCGACTCGTTGGCAACATAGTTGGGCCAAGTTCTGCCTATGCCTGTCGGGCGTGTCGCCTCATGGGCATCGACCATGATGTGGTGCTTGGCGGCCTGCTCAATGACATACTGGTAATGCTGGTTGGTCGGCTGAGAGAAATGATAGTTGCCGCGTGGGATGATGTCGCCCACATAGCCCGTCTTCACGGCATCGTAGCCGTATTTGTTCATAAGGTTGAGAGAAGCCTCAAGATGGCGTTCATAATTGAGGGTGCTTGAGGATGTCTCATTGTGCATCAACAGCTTTACACCCTTTGAATGGGCATAATCGTTGAGAGCCTTGATGTCGAAGTCGGGATAAGGCGTAACAAAGTCAAAGACATAATCCTTGTAGTGGTTTGCCCAGTCTTCCCAACCTACATTCCATCCTTCCACAAGCACCTCATCAAGGCCGTTGGTGGCGGCAAAGTCGATGTACTTGCGCACCTCCTGGTTGTTGGCTCCATGACGGCCATTGGGCTTTACCTTCGACCAGTCTATTTGGTCGAGCTTTATCGAAGGATAATCATCGGTATAGTTCCAGCTATTCTTGCCGACAATCATCTCCCACCATACTCCGCAAAACTTGGTAGGGTGTATCCAACTTGTGTCCTCTATTTTGCAAGGCTCGTTGAGGTTGTAAATCATGGAGTTGGCATCGCCAAGCATGTCGCGCGCGTCGTCGCTGACGGCAACCGTGCGCCACGGCGACTGGCAGGGTGTCTGCATCCAGCCTTTCATGCCAGTGGCATCGGGCGTGAGCCACGACTCAAACACCATGTTCTTGTCATCGAGGTTGAGGTGCATGGTGGCGTAGTCGAGACAAGCAGCCTCGTGAAGATTAATGTAAAGCCCGTCATCCGTCTTCATCTGCAACGATGTCTGCACGCCAGTAGGCGAGAACACGGCAACGGAGGAGTTGCCCCAGTTGACTGCATCGTGAAAACGTGCGCGTATCTCGGAAAGCTTCGATTCCTGCGTCTCCTGCTCCTGAGTGTCATAGTCGCCAGGCAGCCACCACGCCGTGTGGTCGCCTGTCATCGCAAACTGCGAATGCTCTTCCTTTATGACGAAATAAACCAACGAGTCTTGCTGCGGAAATTCATAGCGGAAGCCCATGCCCACGTTATAGACACGAAAGCGGATTGTCATGTTTCGCTTCGTGGCCGGCTGCGTAAGGTTCACGGCAAGCTCATTGTAATTGTTTCTTATTTTGCCATATTGCCCCCAAACTGGAGTCCACGTCTCGTCGAACGTGGAAGTCTTGGTATCGGCTATTGTGAAGCCATCCATGAGAGAAGTCTCGCGCAAGCCTTTGGACGCATGTTTGTCCTTGGCAAGCTCAAGTCCAAGATGCGAAGGCTTGACCACTGCCTTGCCCTTGTAGGTCATTTCGTATGTTGGCACGCCGTTCCCCGTGAGCGAGAAGTTGACTGCAATGTTGCCGTCGGGCGACGTAACGGTTTGGGCTGCAACTGCCAATGGCATAAACAGCACTGCCGCAATTAATGAAAGTGCTTTCATTTCTTTTTGTTTTTGGTTTGTTTTGGCTTGTTTCGCTTTCAATCGAACAGCACTTTGCCCCGCCATTGTCTGGCGAGGCAAAGCTGGGATAAAGTGCTACCGTCCACTCTCCGTCACGAGGTCATTGATGTTTTGTGTGAAACTCTTGTTTTCCATCAAGTCCTCAATGTTGACGTGCATACGATAACGCCAATAATACTGCGCAATGGCAGGCACGTTTACGCGCTCGGCGTTGGCATCGGCAAGGCGCAAGCCTTCGTCCATCGCCATCCAGTCTTGTATGCTCAGTATGCAAAGCATAGACGGCGACGTGAGCTGTCGCGAAATGATGTCGCGGGCAAGCCAACCTGGCAGCGGATGCGGTGCCGGACCTTGGCGGTAAAGCATGGTGTTGTAGTATTCCTGCGTGCGCGGCCAATCCTCGTCCCACCACTGGCGCAACGTGGGCATGTCGTGGGTTGAGAATGTGCATACAGAACGATACGGGTTGCGGCTCAAGTGCCCGAAACGCACATGCGGATCCTTAGGCATTGACTGTATCTCCAACGACAGTATGCGCAACTGGTTCATCACCCATGGCACGCAGTCGGGCACCATGCCGAGGTCTTCGGCGCAGACAAGCATACGCGTGGCCTGTACCAGCACAGGCAACTTTTTCATTGCCTCGCCATACCAGAACTGGTTGTTGCGGCGGTAGAAATAATCGTTGTAAAGGCGGTTGAACGCGCCCTTGTCGTTGTCGTAAAGACTCTCGTAGATAAAGTCGAACTGGACGGAAATGCGCGGATGGAACTTGTTCGGGTCGTTGCGGTCGCGCAGGAAAAGCACGTCGGAGACAAGCGAGTAAAGCCCGTCGCGGAAATTCAGCTCATTTTGGTCGGTAACGTCCTTGAAAGCCTTTTCTATCTTCTTCTGCGTGTCATATTCTGGCTTCATCTTGTACCGCTCGCCGTCTATGCGGTCCAGGTATTTCTGGCGCACTTCCTCAGCACGCCCACCGAACACGCGGTCGAGTATCCAGTCGGTAATGAACGGCGTGGTAAACCTTTCCTCCTGGAAATTGAGCCCATAGCCACGAATTTCGTCAGCTGTCATGCCAAGGGCCGGCGAGAACTGACCAAGCAGACCGTGAACGGCATCGATTGGAATCTCCCAAATGCGGAAGAAGCCAAGCACATGGTCGATGCGATAGGCATCAAAGAACTTCGCCATGTTCTTGAAACGATGCACCCACCACTGGCAGCCGTCCTTGAGCATTTCCTCCCAGTTGTAAGTGGGGAAGCCCCAGTTTTGGCCGTTCGTGGAGAAGGCATCAGGCGGAGCCCCTGCCTGCCCATTGAGGTTGAAGTAGCGAGGCTCAGTCCACACGTCGCAGCCATAGCGGTTCACGCCGATTGGAATGTCGCCTTTCAGTATCACATGGTGCTGGCGTGCATAATCGTGAACATCCTCCATCTGGGTGTTCAAAACATATTGCACAAAATACCAAAATGCCACATCCTTATATTCCTTGGTGCGTGCGTCTGACAGCTTCTTGCGGTCGTCCTCGTTCCACGTGTTGTGGTCGGGCCATTGCGAGAAGTCGGCAGTGCCATATTGGTCGCGCAACGTGCAATACAGTGCATAAGGCACGAGCCACTGCTCCGTCTCCTTGAAAAACGTCTTGAAGGCGTGTGTCTCCATCATCAGCCTGCCGTCTTGCTCAAACAGCAACCGCAGGTATTCTATCTTGGCATTGTTGACGCGCTCATAGTCAATCTGTGGCAAGTCGTTGAGCTCACGCCGCAGCTCCTCGAAGTTGTGGCGTTTCTTCTCGTCCTTCAGCTGCGGCAACCTGTTGAGGTTGACATACTGCGGATGCAACGCAAAGATGCTTATGCAGCTGTAGGGATAAGAGTCTGTCCACGTGTGGGTGATGGTGGTGTCGTTGATGGGAAGAATTTGCAGCACTTTCTGACCCGTCATGGCAACATAGTCAATCATGCGCTTGAGGTCGCCGAAGTCACCAACGCCAAACGATTTTTTGGTACGGAGCGAGAACAGAGGCACGAGCGTGCCAGCCACCTTTTGGTTGTAAAGCGGGAAGAAAGCCTGGCTCAGCGCGTAAACAACCACCTGTCCATGCTCCATCTGCGGAAGACTCACCTTGCGGTTGTAGCCAGTCTCAAATATAGTGTCCTCCCTGTCGTCGTGGTTGAGAATGGCAAATTTAAATTCGAAAGCCTCACCATTGAGTCTGTCCGCATCCAAGTCGGCAACCCATTCATTGTAATTGTGCTCCACCATCGTGATGCCCTTGTCTGGGTCCCAGTTGCCCAAGTAGTCGCCCTCGCCAACCAAGACAAGCTGCCCCCTGCGCAACTGCGGCGCACGGACTATCAGGCGCACGGTGCGGGCAAAAGGCGACGGCTCAAGGCGATGAAGCTTGCGCCCGTTGATGCAGTCGGTGAAAGCCGAACTGTAAAGATACGAATCCTCCGGGATGTCGTTCCAGCGGTCGTATATCACGTAGTTGCCCCCCTGTGCGGCGTTAAGCTCAAGGGTGTGCATCACGGTTGTCCATTCGTGGCGTTCGCTACGCCCGTCACGCTCGACATCATAATAATATGTAAGCACCTGCGGGGTGTTGGGCGAGATGTTCAAGTCGTATGACCACCGTTTGCCATTGGTGGTGAACATGCGGTACTTTGTGCTGGTGTTGCCATTGACAAGGTTCAGCACTATTTCCTCGCCAAATCTTGTGCGATAATCTACATTGAATTTCAAGTTCATAGTCTTTGGGTAAATTTCTTGTGCGAAATTATACAAAAAGCTCCACGATTGCGCATATACCTTTGCACATCGCAAAATTTATCTACGCAATCGTTTGCATGTCTTACTTTTCCTTTATGGCTTTCACGGCTATGGCACCAAGGACGAGGCTTATGCCCGCCACCACCATCATGTGGCTCTGAACAGAACCCACGAGGGCGAGAAGCGTACCGCCAATGGCAGCAGCCACAATCTGCGGCACGCATATCGTGCCATTGAAGAGGCCGAGATAGGCTCCCATGTGGCCATAACCTTGAAGTGCGTTTGTTACAAACGTGAACGGCATGGCGAGCATTGCGGCCCATGCGCAACCAATGAGCATGAACGGAATGAAAAGCACATACTGGTCGTGTATGAAGGCACACGAGGCGAAGCCTATGCCACCAAGGAGCAGGCTCAACGAATATGCCAGCTTACGATTGGAAAACCTGGGCAACACTGCGGCCCAAATGACGGAGCCCACAGCTTGCACGGCGAAGAGGATGCCCACCCAGTTGCCAGCCTCCTGATAGCCAACAGTGGCTGTCGCGCTTGGCGAAAGCATGTCAACATTCCAGCAGTTGGCGGCAACGGTGCCATTGGTGTAAGTCCACATGTACATGAAAGCGAACCAGCAGAAGAACTGCACAAGACCAACTTTCCAGAAAGTGGAGGGAGCGTTCTTCAAAAGCACGAACCAGTTGCTGCTGCCCTTTTCCTCCTGAGCCACTTCTTCTTTCTTGCCGTTGTATTCCTCATACTCCTTCGGCGGCCATTCCTTTACTTTCCACACTGTATAAATGACGCAGAGGATGAGTATCGCCGCACCGACGTAAAAGCTGTAAACAACAGTATCTGGCACCACGCCCTTAGGCGCAGTGTTGGCAATGCCAAGAGCTGCGAAGACAAACGGGAAAACAAAGCCGACAAGGCTTCCAGCGTTGCACAGGAAGCTCTGGATGCTATAGGCCAGACCTTTCTGCTTCTCGTTGACCATGTCGCCGACAAGCATCTTGAACGGCTGCATCGCCATGTTGATGTTAGTGTCGAGGAACATGAGGGCGATTAGCCCGAACACCATTGCGGAGCTTACTGTCAGTCCGAATGACCCGGCATTGGGCAAAAGGCACATCACGAGCACCGCCACGGCAGCACCAATGAACAAGTAAGGGATGCGGCGACCGAATCGGCACCACGTCTTGTCAGACAGCGTGCCGACGATGGGCTGTACGATGATGCCCATCAACGGGGGCAAAATCCAGAAGTAGCTCAGGCTGTGGGGGTCAGCCCCAAGCGTGGCGAAAATGCGCGAGATGTTCGCGCTCTGCAGGGCGTATGCAATTTGCACACCAAAGAACCCGAAGCTCAGGTTCCATAGCCCCCAGAAACTCATGTTTGGTTTCTCTTTCATATAATTTGTTTCTTTTTTGTTTTGTCGTTTTGTCCTATCTGTCCTTTTGGTAATTAACACCCCTCCTTTGGAGGGGCTTGGGGAGGCTCTTGTCAACGCGTCGTCCCCCTTATTATCAACCTGGTTCTCACCACTCGTTTTTCCACCTTGTTCTTGGGAATTTCGTCCTCAACCTTGCTGATGAGGATGTTGGCGGCCTCCTCCCCTACCCTCTCACCACGTTGCTCGACGGTTGTAAGCATGGGGTCGCAAGCCACGGCACGTTGCCCGTTGGTGAAGCCGCAGATGCTGATGTCCTCTGGCACACGGTAGCCCATGCGCTTGGCGGTGTACAGAATGCCAATGGCGGTGTCGTCGTTGACAGCGAAGAAAGCGTCAGGAATTTCCTCTTGCGAGAGTATATCTGGCGTTATCGCCTCCGCGTCGGTGCGGTTGTCGCAGATGCGGAAAAACCTGTCGTCAGGCTTCAGTCGGGCTTTCAGAAGCGCGTCGCGATAGCCGTTATAGCGGTTCTTGGAAATCTCCATCGTCATCGGCGAACCGTAAAACGCTATGCGGCGGCATCCCGTGTCGATAAGGTGCATCACGGCGTTGTAGGCACCTTGGTAATCGTCCACAACCACACGGTCGCAATTCAAGCCAGTGCATATACGGTCGTAGAAAACAAGGGGCAGCCCATGACTTATCAGCTTGTTGAAATGGTCATATTTGGTGGTATTCTTTGCTTGCGACACTATTACACCGCAGACTTTGTTCTCATAGAAACGTTTACACAGCAGCTCCTCACGCTCATACTCGTCCAAGCTTTCACCCACCATGATGGAGTAGCCCCGCGACATTGCCTCCTGGTCAATGCCACTCAGCACGGATGAGAAATAGAAATGCTCATACTGGGGCACTATC
>CAZTUD010000045.1:0-15044 GCA_964616945.1 uncultured Prevotella sp.
TATCAGGCGGAGGTGTTGGTGAGCCACTTCATTCCTTTGGAAGCAATCGCCAACATACGCAACTTTGGCATCGCCATACCCTCGAAGCCGCAGCAGCTACAGACCAAGGAGGCCTACACGGCACAGATAACCCGCAACACCCCGACAGCATTCATCTTCCTCATTGACCAATCAGTGTCCATGCAACGCACGACAACTTACAACGGCGAGCAGATGACGATGTCGGAGGCCGTGGCACGGATTGTCAACAACCAAATAAACGAGCTTGTGCTGCGCTGCATCAAGACCAATGAGGTGCGCCACTACTACGACATTGCCGCCATCGGCTACGGCACCAACGCCTACAGCGCGTGGAACGGCGAGCTGGAGGGGCGCGATTTCGTGTCGCCAGAGGAACAGAAAGACCATCCTTTCAAGGTCATCACCACCCGAAAGGAGACACGCACAAGGAAGGGCGTGGTGACGAAAGAGGTGCAAAGCACACAGTGGCTTGTGGCACGCCACGACGGCAGCTGGACACACGTTCATGAGGCATTCAAGCGGGCGAGAAACCTGTTGGAGCAATGGATGAAAGACCACCACGACAAGGACTGCTATCCGCCGACCATCATCAACATAACCGACGGCGTATTCAATGGTGCGGCCAAGGACACGGTGCTGCAGCTTGCCAACGAACTGAAGTCGATGTTCACCAACGACGGCAACGTGCTGCTTTTCAACATCCACATCGTGCCGGATGGCAGCGGTGTGTTTGCCGAAAAATGGTCACGCTACTTGTTGAAGAATTTGCCCACGTCGCCCATCACAACATTCAAGGGGCTGGACGCATGGATTGACGGCATTTGGGAGCCGTTCTACAACGACTGCGAAGCAGAAGCTAAAGTGCGTGGCGGGCTTTTTCTACAGAAATTCTACGACGAAGGCTCTTTCGCCACCCTTGCCGCCGCATGGAAGACTGGCGAAAGCGAATGGCAGTGGATGACTTACGGCGACAGTGTGGCATTCTGCTATCATAAAAAGGAGTGTAGTTTGGAATATTCCCCCATACGTCTCGCAGATTTCGACAAGCCACCCTATCTCATCAGCGACAAAGACCCGCTGAAAGAAGATGGCTTCCATCATGGCAACTTTACGACCGACGATGCAGACGCTGTTTTCATTGCCACTGATACGCTGGCGCACTATATCCTTATGATGTACGAGCTTTCACATAGGGATGAATACAGGAAGGAGATAGACGAGGCTTTGGCGGCAAAGAGCAAGAACAGCAACTTTATTCTTGCGGCTTTGAACACTGACTATGTTTTCCAAGATGTGCTGACCCGTCTGCTTGATTGTAATTCAGATTTTCGTTGGAAGCTCAATAGGCTTGAACGGGCAGGGTTACTTGGTCACGACGACTATTCTTTGGCAGTCTGCTCTGTAAACTACTAAGTTCACATTGTGGAGGAATGGGTGTAGGACTGGTATGGCGATTACAGCGCAGTCGTCCCTCTACGGGTGAGTATCATGTTGTATTTCGTCTTATGGAAAAGGAGTTTTGGGAATTGAACACGGCTTTCAAGGGTGCGCTTCGCGACGGCGACACGCTGAGGGCGCGGCGTGTCCTCTACCGAATGACCCAGCTCTATCCCCAACTGGTCGATAACGACCTTGAGGCCAACAAGGCAATCCTGCACGACGCTTTGGCGTTGGACAAGGCCATTCCGGCTTTCAACCTTGCCTACTTCGTGCCTTTCGCCATGCGCCTTGCCGACAGCGACTGGGAGGGAATGCGGCGCGAGGGGCGTGTGGTGCCGTCGCTTGGGCAGCGCATCACAAACCGCCTGATGAGCAACCTGGAGAACCGTTCCGACCAGTACATCAAGGCGACAATGCCGTTCTTCCGCAAGGCTTTGCAGATAAACCCAAGCAACAAGGACAACCTGCGCCATTTGGCGCAGCTGTACGTGCGTGTGGGTCTCAAGACGCAGGCGATGAACCTCTACCGCCGTCTCCTTGGCCGTTACCACGACGGCTACTTGTATGGCGAGCTGGCAGAGCTTGTCAGCGACAATGGCGAGAAGCTTTCGTTGTTGTGCCGCGCCATTGTCAACACCCCGCGCGAGGCTTTCCGCGCCGGCTACCGCTACCGCCTCGCCGAGCTGCTGTTGATGGACGAGCCGGCGCGGGCGGCATACGAGATAGGGAAGAGCTTAGCGGCGCGGCGCAAGGCACGCCAGCCCATCCCCGCCGACGTGGACCGCATAGCCCGCATCCTGAAAGACTACACGCCAGTCTCCGATGCCGAGGAGGAGGCTTACTACCGCCGCGTCATGTCTTCCTTGCACTGACAATCATTGGTCAGTGGCTTCCCCGGTCGTTATCACCAGCCGGTGGCCGTGTTTAAGCAGGCTGTCGGGGAGGAACCAACCGACGAGGGGCTTGCCGTCGCAGGTGATGGAGGTTATCTGCTTTCCCTTGCCCTTGTGCTGTATGGTGAACAGGTTGGTGCCGTCGCCCACGTCGAACCTCACCTTGCTGAACATTGGCACGGTTACGATGTATTCCGGGTCGGCGGGCGAGTAGGTGTAGAGGCCTATGGCGTTTAGCACGAACCACGACGTCATCTCGCCCGCGTCGTCCATGCCCGCCAGTGCGAGGTGGTCGCGCCCCATGTCGTAGTAGTGGTTCATTATGGAGTCGAGTATGCACTGCGCCTTCGGCTGGCGGTCCACGAAGTAGTACATGTAGGGTATTGAGTGGCCGGGCTGGTTGCCGTGGCAGTAGTTGCCTATGAAGCCCGTAAGGTTCTCCACCTCGTAGCCGCGCCACGGCTCCGAGAACAGCGAGTCGAGCTTCATCTCCACCGCCCGCTTGCTTGGGTAGAGGGCGAGCACGCCCTCTGGGTCGTGGGGCGCGTAGAAAAGGTCGTTCCAGGCGTTAGCCTCACGGTATTGGTAGGCGAAGTAGGGATAGTATGGGTCGAACTGGCGTACCCATTTGCCGTCGGCTGTGCGTCCGCGATAGAAGCCCGTGGAAGGGTCGAAGACGTTGCGGTAGTTCTTTGACCGTGCCATCAGCGTGTGGTAGTTTGCAGAGTCGCCAAGCTCTCGCGCCACAAGGGCAGTGGCGTAGTCGTCGTAGGCGTACTCGATGGTCTTTGTAACCGCCGCCTTGTATTCGTCGTAGTAAGGCACGTTGTCGGTGTCTTTCTCCGCTATCCACCCTTGCTTTATGTATTCGTCAAGGTAGGGCCGTCCGCCACGTCCCGGCACTGTGGCGTTTTTCAGCAGCAGCTTGTAGGCGCGCTTCAGGTCGAAGCCGCGCAACCCCCGTAGCCAGCTGCCCGCTATGAACGTCGAGGCATGGTCGCCGTGGAAGAACGTGGGCATGTAGCCGCCCTGCTTCTCGCCCTTGTCTATTATGGTCTTGGCAACGTCCTGCGCCACCTGCGGCATGAGCAGCCCGAGCAGGATGAGCTTGTTGCGGTGGTCGTCCCAGAACGACGGGTTGGTGTAGTAGCCGAAGCCGCCGTTGCACACGTTGCCTTGGGCATCGGTGTAGTCGCCGTTCACGTCGCTGCGCAGCGCGGGCCACATCATCGAGCGGTAGAGGCACGAGTAGAATATGCGCTTCTGCCTCTCCGTGCCGCCACTGACGCTTATTCTCGATAGCAGCCGCTCCCACGTTGCGTCGGCCTCCTGCCTCACCTGCGCGAAGCTCTTGCCCTCCATCTCGGCATGGAGGTTGCGCTTAGCCCCCTCAACGCTCACAAACGAGAAGCCTATGCGCAGTTCCAGTGGCTCGTTGCCCTCGCCGCCGAAGCTCACCACCATCACTGAGTGTTTCTTGCCCTTTGCCTCGGCAATGCCGCTTACGGGGCGGTTGCTCTCGGCATGGAAATATATCTTCCCCTCGCCGTCTTGCCAACCTTCGAAGGCATTGGTTCCAGCCCGCCTCAGTCCCCAGTCGGTTACGCGGTTGTTGTTGCGCGTCATGTCGGCAATGAGCTTTTGCGGGCCTCCCTTGTCGAAAGTGTAGCGGTGGAAGGCGCAGCGCAACGTAGATGTCAGCTCCGCCATTATGCTATACCGCCTTAGCAGCACGCGGTAATAGCCCGTTTGTGCCACCTCCTCGCCGTGGCTGAAGGGCGAGGCGTAGTCGTCGGCGTCCACACTGGGCGTGTTCACGGGCAGCAATGGCACGTGCAGCAGGTTCCAGTGCCCCTTGTTGGTGTGGGCGAAGCCGTAGATGAGGCTGTCCTCATACTGGTAGCCCGAACCACTGTGAAACATCGTCACGGGGCTGAGCTGTACCATCGCGCAGGGCAGCGCGGGGCCGGGAAACGTCTCCGCACCCCACGTGCGGGCCTTGCGGTGGCGCACGTAGTGCAGGTCCTGCTCGTCCCACAACGTGGCGGTGCCAAGCAGCGGGTTCACGTATTTTGTGAGTCCCGCCAACGCCTCCACGGGGGCTATTGGCAGCAATGCCAAAATAAAGTAGAATATGTTTTTCATTTTCATTTCATAATAAGCCAAACCATTATCATTGCATACACCGTTTCCGGGTAGCGCGCCTTTATGTAGCGTGCCACCTGCGCCAGGGCCTTGTTGATGTGGTTTTCCACGGCGGTCATTGATATGCCGAGTTGCGTGGCTATCTCCCTCGACTTCATGCCCTCTTTCCTTGACATCTCGAATATCTGCTTCGTGCGCTCAGGCAGCGGCTCGAGCGACGCGGCTATTGCTTGCCTCAGCTCCTCGGCAAGCAACGGCCTGTCGGCGTCGCCGTACATGTCGAGCGCGTAGAGGCTTTCCCATCCCCTTTCCGTGTCGTCAACGTTGTCCACGGGCAATCGGCTCAGGCGTTTCAGATGGTTGAGGCAGCGGTTGCGCACCATCGTGAACAGCAGGCCGGAGAGGGAGATGTCGGTCAGCTGGTCCCTTTTCAGCCATAGGTTGACAAAGCAGTCTTGTAGTATGTCGTCGGCGGTGCTGTCGTCGCTGACGAACGCCAGGGCGAAGCTTTTCAGGCGTGGCGCAAACCTTTTATAAAGGCATGCGTAGGCGCGGCTGTCGCCCCTGCGTATGCCTTTCATCAGCCCGGCGTCAGTGGCATAGTCTTTCATTGTTTCCATAGATTGTCATTACGCACATGCAAAAATAGGAAATATTAATGAAAGAAATGCCA
The DNA here is from genome assembly GCA_964616945.1 of uncultured Prevotella sp. Lineage (GTDB taxonomy): Bacteria > Bacteroidota > Bacteroidia > Bacteroidales > Bacteroidaceae > Prevotella. The sequence goes on from CAZTUD010000045.1 coordinate 5,173, forward strand.
ACTATCGCCTTTTTTATTTTTCTATTTCGCGTTCTTGTGGTTCTCGTAGTAGGCCTTCGCCTCCATCAGCGTGCATCCGCTCGTCATCGACGTGAGCTGCGTGGTGCCTATCACCGGCGAAGTCCAGTCGGGTCCGAAGAGCAGGTCGGTCTTGTTCACGCCCTGCCTCCACAGCACGTCGGCGTTGTTGTTGAAGAACGTCGTGAACTTGTTGCGGTAGTTCGCGTCGAGGTCGTCGTTGAGGATGAGCTGCACGAAGTAGCGCATGAATATGCCCTTGAACAGCCCGCCGTCGCCGGTGCCTTCGTCGCGCAGCACGTTGTTGCCGGTGTCTATCATCGACGTGTTGGTGATGCCGTAGAAGGCGGCCTTGCGTGCGGCGTTGAGGTATTCGGTGTCGCCCGTGAGCTTGTACAGCTCGTTGGCTGCGCCGAGGAACGTGCCTTGGTTGTAGCTGAGGGTGGTGGTGTTCAGCTCGCCGCTGTTGGCGTTGAGGTTGTCATACACCGCGCCAGTGGCGGGGTTGAACAGGTAGGCCTCCTCCCAGGCGAATATGCTCTTTGCCCATTCCAAGTAGGAGTTGTCCTGCGTAGCCGTGTACAGCTTCGTCGCCATGATTGCCGCAGGGCCGTTTGAGCAGGCGTTCTTGCTCCATTGGTGGCTCGTCGCCTCCCACGCTATGCCGCCTCCGCCCTGCTCGTTCCAGCCGGTCGTTATCCATTCGAAGAGGTCCTTGGCCGTGTCGAGATACTTGCTGTCGTTGGTAATCTCGTAGAGGCGCATCATGGTTAGGCCTATCCACTCCGAGTCGTCGTAGTAGTCGTTGCGGTAGCCTTGGTTGCGGTTGGAGAAGTTCACCGCCTTGATGCCCTCGTACCACTGGCCGAACATGTCGGAATATTTCGTGTCGCCGGTGCGCACGTATGCGTCAATCACCACGTCCATTGCGTGAGCCTGCGGCCAGTAGCCGGGGTCTTGCCCGTTGCTGAACTCGTCGGCGTTATAGACGAAATAATGGGTTGACGTGTTCCAGAAGCGGCTTATGAGCGCCGTGGTGGAGCTGTCGGCTGCTGCCTGCCAGTCGATGGTGTACAGCCCCTTGCCGTAGGTGTACTCGTCGTCGATGGAGCACGACTGCAGCGCGGCCGCGCCCATTGCCACGACGACAAGCGATTTTATAAAGTTCTTCATAGTTCCCTGCCTTGTTTTAGTTTGCCAGTTCTACTGTGTGGGTGTAATGGCCGTCGGCGTTGAGATAGACGGTGAACGTGGTTGTGGCTCCGTCGAACTCGCCGTTGAGCTTCCACTTGTTGTCCCACTGCGACACCGGCCACTCCTGCATGTAGTAGTAAGACGGGTCGGCGCTTGTGCCCGGGCGGCTGTCGAGCGACGCGTTGGTCGGGCCCCAGTGCACGGTGGTCTGCGTGCCGTCCTTCTCAAGCACCATCTCGAACTTGTAGCGTTCGTCGCGGCCCCAGCTCTCCTGGTGGAATGTCGTCGTGCCAGTGCCTTTCCAGATGCCGTTGCCCTGATATTCCAGAGGAATGTCAACCTTGTTGTCGGGGCTGAAGAACCAGCCGAGGCTGACGACCTTTGTCAGCGTGGCGGTGGCGATGTTGAAGTCGAGGTTGATGCGGTAAACGCCGGTCTCGCTTACTGTCGCCGAGCCGTTGCCCGCCGAGCTTTCCTTGAGCAGCGTGCCGTCAACATAGAACACGCGTGCGTCGCTGGTCTTCGCGCTCACGAAGTGATAGGCTTTGCCCGCCTCAAGGCGCGTGAATATCTCGTACTCGCCGCTTGCCGGGGAGGAGAATGCCAATGCCTTCGACACGTCGGCGCCGCCCTCAGAGCCTTCGCCAGTGATGAACACCTGCGACGGTATCTCGGCGAAGCCGAGCAGGCGGGTTATGGTGAGCGTGCGCGAGGTGGAGGCAGTCTTCTGCGCGATGCCGCGCGACGACCTTACTGTCCAGATCACCTGTCCTGTCTCGCCGCTGCCAAGCCCTGCCAGCTGCCCCACCTTGTCGAGCGTCTTGTGGGTGATGGTGGCGTAGGCGCGTGAGCCTGACTCGTCGGAGACGGTGCTGTAGATGGGGTTGGAGAAGTCGCCGCCCACCTTGTCGAACAGCACCTCATACTGCGGAGCGTAGCCGTCCTCGGCGAGCGACGACGACCACTCGAAGAACACCGACGCCGTAGCCGACGACAGCAGCTCTACCGAAGAGTTGTCGGCGGGTGAGTACAGTTGCTGCACGGCTGTAACGTCCACGTCCTTGTATTCCATGTCGGATGTGCACGACACGCCCAGAAGCAGGGCGCAGAGCATCAGAAGCGAAGAATATATTTTGGTTTTCATTTTATGCTTGATTGTTGAATGTTTGGTTTTTGTTGTTATGTTGTTTAATTTGAATAGCCCGGGTTGTTCGGTTTCAGGTTGGGGTTGATGTCCATCTGCGACTGCGGCACCGACCACAAGTAGTCTTTCGACTCCTGGAACTTGTAGTTGTCGAGGCGTATGTAGCTGTCGTTTGCGCCGAAGCGTGCGCCATAGACATATCCGCTAAGATATTCGGTGCCGGCTTTCCAGCGCTTGATGTCCCACCAGCGCAGCCCTTCCAAGGCAAGCTCCGAGCGGCGTTCCTGGCGCAGTGTCTGGCGCATGGTCGTCTGGTCGGTGCCGGGGTAGTCGAGAGCCTTGGCTGCCGTGAAGCCCGCGCGCTGGCGTATGGGGCGCACCGTCTGGTTCCACACCGACGCCGACATCTTGCCCTGCTCGTTCATTGCCTCGGCATACATCAGCAGCACGTCGGCGTAGCGCATGGTGATGATGTTGATGGCGGAGGCAATGTTTGCCTCATGCTTCGCGTCGAAGTACTTGCGCACGTAGTAGCCCGTGCACGACTGGTTGGCCGTTGAGCCTTGGTAGGCATCGGTCTGGTCGGCGGAGCTGGGGCTGGTGTGTATCACCACGCCTGACGTGCCGTCGTTCACGTTGCCGCTCCAGTCGTAGCCGTCGTAGATGACGGTGGCGGTGAGGCGCGGGTCGCGGTTCTTGTAGGGGTCGCTCTCGTCGTAGGACGCTGACTCGCTGATGGTGGAGCCGTCTATCATCAGGTAGTTGTCCACCAGGCTCTGGGTGGGGGCGGTGCTGATGACGCGTCCGCCCTGCGACAGCGGGCACATGTCGCGCATGTCGTCCCACGTGCGCAGCTGAGGCACGTACGACACGTCCATGATGACCTCCGAGTTGTATTCGTTGTCCTGCTCGAACAGGCCGCTGTAGCTGTTGAAGAGTGCGTAGGTGCCATACTGCCCGCTCATCAGCATCTGGCAGTATTTCTCCACGTTGGCCCAGTCGCTGTCGTAGAGATAGACACGTGCCTGCTGCATCAGTGCCGCGCCCTGCGTAATCTTGCCGCGGTCCTCCTCGGCGAGGTTGTCCTTGTTGGGCAGGTCGGGCAGTATGTCGTCAAGCTCCTGGTGAATCCACTCTATCACCTCGGCGCGGGGCGTGCGCGAGATGGTGCGGCTTTCGTCAAGTGAGATGTCCGACGTGAAGAAAGGCACGTCGCCGTAGAAGTTGGTCATGCGGAAGAACAGCGAGGCGCGAATGTAGCGTGCCTGCGCCTTCATGTTGTTCTTCACGTCGTCGGAGGCGGGCAGTGCGTCGATGTGCTCGAGGAAGACGTTGCATGTCTTTATGCCGCCGTAGAGGTCGCTCCATTCGCTGGCGAAAATGCTGGTGGAGGCGTCGGCGATGTCGTTGCGTATGGTGCGCTGGTCGGTGAACGAGCGCCCCTGGAACACGTTGTCGCTCAGCCGCTCGTCGTTCCACATCTTGCCCGCGCTGTACAGCTGGTTGTAGGCCATGTTGAGCATATACTGCGACTTCTCGATGGATGTCCAGAAGTTCTTGTCGGTATAGCTGTTGGTGGGCTCGTTGTCCATGCTGTTGCACCCTGCCAGCACCAGGACGCCCAACATGACACCCGCCAAATATCTTGATGTTTTCATGATTGTTTTATGCTGTTGTCGTTTTTAGAATTCTATGTCAAGCCCGAAGCCATAGTATCTCAGCGTGGGGTAGTTGCGCGCGCTGTTGGCCCCGGAGTTCACCATGTTGTTGCTGAACTCCGACGATTCCGGGTCGATGAACGAGTTGTGGCTGAAGGTGAGCAAGTTCTGCCCCGTGAAGTAAGCCCTCAGCTTCTCTATGCCCACTTTCCTGGTCCATGCCTTCGGCAGCGTGTAGCCGAGGGTGATGTTCTTCAGGCGCAGGTAGGCGCCGTTGAGCATGTAGAAGTCGGAAGCCTGGCGGTAGTTGTTCGCGCTCGACGTGGAGCCGGGAGCCGACAGGCGCGGGTAGCGCGCGTCGGTGTTGGTGGGTGTCCAGTAGTCGAGCTGGTGCTTGAATATGACGTAGGAGTAATTGGAGTGGAACGGCTCCATCAGCTCGCCCCTGACCATCATGTCGCGCTTGAGCACGCCCTGGCCGAAGACACTGAAGTCGATGCCCTTCCATTCCACAGAGTAGGTGAAGCCGAAGGTGTAGCGCGGGAAGGCATTGCCGAGGATGTAACGGTCCTTTGAGTCGATGATGCCGTCGCCGTTGCGGTCGACGAACTTCAGGTCGCCGGGCTGCACCGTTACGCCCACTGGCAGGGCCGATGCCTCAATCTCGTCGTAGCTCTTGAAGAAGCCGTCGGTCTTGTAGCCGTAGTAGGAGCCGAGGGGCACGCCCACGCGCTTGAGGAAGTAAATCTCGTCGGAGCCGGTAATCTCTTCGCCCTCCGGGAATTTCTCAAGCTTGTTGAACGAGTCGGCAATGTTGCCAGAGAAGTTGTGCGTGAAGTCGCCAGTCTTGAAGCGGTAGTTCACCGACACTTCCCAGCCCCTGTTGCTCACCTCGCCGAGGTTGGCCATGTTCTGGCTTGTGCCGAACACCGAGGGCACCACGGGCTTCATGAGGATGTCAACCGTGCGCTTGTAGTAGTAGTCGAACGACAGCGTGAGCGAGTTGTTGAGGAATGTTGCGTCCACGCCGAGGTTCAGCGTGCGCGTCTTTTCCCACTTCAGGTCCTCGGAGCCGAGCGTGAAGCCCGCGCCCGTAACCGCCTGGTTGTTGTAGGCGTAGGTGTTGGTGTACATGTTGTAGGTGGTGTAGCGGTCGTAGGTGCCGATGGTCTGGTTGCCAAGCACGCCATACGAGCCGCGCACCTTGAGGTCGCCCACATGCTCCTGGTAGGCTTTCATCCACGGCTCCGACGACAGCCTCCAGCCGAGGGAGAGCGAGGGGAAGAAGCCCCAGCGGTTCTTCGAGGCGAACTTTGACGAGCCGTCGTAGCGGAAGTCGAACTCGGCGTAGTATTTCTCGTCGTAGTTGTAGCCCACGCGGCCAAGTATGGAGGTGATGCTCGTGCGGGTGGTGTTCTCCGGCGTAACCGAGCTGCCTCCGCCGATGGTTATCTGCGCGTCGTCGCTGCTCTGCGTGCCGAGGTCCTCGTTGGGATAGTCCACGCGTATCTCGCTCGCCGTTGAGGTGAACGACTCGTTGGTCGCGCCGAGCAGGCCGCTCACGTTGTGCTTGCCGAACGCCTTGTTGTAGTCGAGCAGCAGCTGCGAGTTGAGCAGGTAGGAGTCGTAGTTCCAGTCGTCGGTGTAGTATTTCTCGTTGGCGTAGCGCGACGGCTTCTCCTGGTCGGCGCTGGTGTAGTAGGGCACGCGGTGGGTGCGGGTGTAGCGGTGTTGCCCTGCCACGTCGGCGCCGAACACGCCGCGCAGCTTCAGCCCGTCGAAGAGCTTCACCTCCGCGCTCAGGTTTGCCACGAAGTCGTTGTTGCGGTATTTGTTGGTGCCGCCAGCCTCAAGGCTGCCGAGCGGGTTGTACTCCGACAGCACGTTGTTGAGCAGGTACTTGCCGTTGTCCTTCATCTTGTAATAGTAGTATGGCGGCACGCGCTCGGCGTCAATCTCCAAGCTGCTGCCAGTGGTGCTGACGCTGTTGTTGCGCGTGAAGGCGAGCAAAGCCTGCACCTTCACTGGGCCAAGCTCGGTGGTGAGGTTGGAGCGCAGATTGTAGCGTTGTATGCCGAAGTCCTTGTTGCCCACATAGTTGCTCTCCTGGCCGTAGTAGCCGCCCGAGAGCATGTAGGTGGTCTTCGCGCTGCCGCCGCTCACGCTGATGTTGTGGTTCTGCTGCAAGGCCGTGCGGAAAATCTGCGGCAGGAACCATGCCTCCTCGCTCTGGTGGTCGTAGAGGTCCTGTATCTCCGCCGGGGTGAACTCTGGCGACATGCCCGAGTTCATCAGGGCGACATTTTTCAGCGTGGCGTTCTGGTAGCCCTTCACCGGGGTGAAGAGTATCTTCGGGTCCTCCCAGCCCACCGACGTGCTGAGGCGTATCTTCGTGCCCTCGTTGAGATGTCCTTTCTTTGTCGTCACGAGTATCACGCCGTTAGACGAGCGCGAGCCGTAGATGGCTGCCGCGCCGGCGTCTTTCAGGACGGATATGTTGTCGATGTCGTTGGGGTTGAGGTCGTTCAGCGCACCGTCGTTCATCACGAGACCGTCGATGACGATGAGCGGCGAGTTGCTGTTGGTGGTGCTTATGCCACGGATGTTGATGTTGTTGCTCTCGCTGTTGGGGTTGAAGCTCTTGCGCTGGATGATGAGGTTTGGCGACGCGCCCTGCAAGGCCTGCGTTACGTTGGCCACGGGGCGGTCCTCAAGCATGTTCGAGCGCACCTGGTCCACGGCCCCGGTGATGCTGCGGCGCGTGGTGGTGCCGTAGCCTATCACCACGACCTCGTCGAGCACCTGCTGGTCCTCGCGCATGGTTACGTTCACGCTCTGGCGGCTGCCGACGCTCACCTCCTGGTCGTTGTAGCCCACATACGACAGCTTGAGCCGTCCGCCGTCGGGCACCATGAGCGTGTAGCGGCCGTCGGCGTCGGTAACGGTGGCGTCGCCCGAGCTTGCCGACCTCACGGCTACGCCTATCAGCGGCTCGCCATCGGCGTCGGTAACACGGCCGGACACGCTGTGCTTGCCCGATGTGGTCTTCTGGCGGCTCTGCGGAGTGTTGTCCTTTGCCGACTTGCGGATGGTAACGATGTTGTTGGCTACTTCGTAGTTGGCGTCGGGACCAAGGATTGTGTCAAGAACCTTGCGGAAAGGCGTGTCCTTGAACGTGGCGGTAACTTTCCTGCCGTTGTCGAGGTCTGAGCTGCGATAGACGAACGACATCTTCGTCTGCCGCTCCACCTCTTTCAGCACAGTCTTCAATGGCGCGTTCTTGAATGTCTTCGTGACGGTCTGGGCGTGCAGGCCCAGGCTGCCCATCAACATTGCCGACGCGAGAAAGCACTGCCCAAACAGTCTTTGAACGTTTTTTCTCATTGATTTTGGATTGTTTTTAAATTAAAGTTGTTATTATGTTGGTTTTATGTCAATCGGGTTGTATCTATTTGATGTAAATTTCCTTGCCTTTGCGCCAGGTGGTTATTGGCATCACTTTCTTCAACGCCTTTATCACGTCGTCAACGTTGTCAACGTTGTTCAGGCGCATCGTTATGCCCACGTTGGCTACCTCGGCGTTCTCCACGTGTATCTTCACTCCGTACTGCCTCGACAGCTGCCGGGCTATGTCGGCGAGCTTGGTGTTCTCCGCCACGAAGTGGTGGGCTGCCCATCCAAGGTCGCTGGTGGCGAACGAGCCGAGCATGAGGCTGTGGCGACTCTTGCTGTAGGCGACGGTCTGGCCGGGCTTCATCACTATTGTAGTGTCAGGAAGCCGCACTTCCACCTTGCCGCGGTAGAGGCGGGTGGTAACCATGTCGTCGTCGGAGTAGGCGGAGATGTTGAAGCGCGTGCCGCGCACCACGATGTCGTATGCCGCCGTGCTGACAGTGAACTTGGTGCCGTTGTGCTTCGCCACGTCGAACAATGCCTCGCCCTGCAGACGTACGTGGCGGTTGGTGAGGTTGAAGCGCGACGAGTAGCTTATCTGCGAGCCGGCGTTGATGTCAACGCGCGAGCCGTCGGGCAGCACGACCGCCGAGCGTCCGCCCACTGGAGCCTGGCAGACGGTGGTGCTGTCGTTGGCAAGGAATGCCGCTACGACGCCCATGCACAGCAGTGCCGCCACCGATGCCGCCACGCTGAATATGGTGAGCCGCCTCACGATTGCCGTGCCGCGCTTGTTGGAGAATGGTATGAGGTCGCTCACGTTGAGCCACCCGTGGCGTGTGGCGGGCGACATGTCGTGGGTTGCCATCCATTCCCGCTCCCATTGGCGGAATGCCTCAAGGCGCGTTTCGTCCCCGTCGAGATAGCGGGAAAGGCTGTCGCCCTCTTCCTTGCTGATTGAGCCCGCGAAGTAGCGGAATGCCAGTGCTTTGTAGTCTTGCATGTGGTATCGTGTCTTTAGTTTTATCCTCGTTACAATATAATAACATCGCTGGCAAATAAAATCCAACCTGAAAACAGATTTTTTTGTTTGATGGATTGTAAAATTCTATTCCGTGCAACCCCCTCTGTGAGCGCGATATTTTCAGTCAGCCAAAGAATATTTTCGTACAGCGCAATGGTGGGCGATGTAGTTAAGTTGTTGTAAATCAACAATATAACAAAATTTAAGATTTCTATCTGCCGTTGGCGACCCTTCTTCGCGGCGGCAAGGTGCCTTCTTCGCGCCGCCAAGAAGCCTTCCCTACGCCGCCAAGAAGGCATCCCGGCGGCGTAAAGCAGGAGACCTTGCGCCGTAAGGTACATGCCCAAGCTCCGCACGAGGTTCGTAAAGACACCGAAAGAGGCGTTTTCCGCTTCTGGAACACTCATTTTCCATTGTCCTGACTTTTTACTTTTTGTGAATTTATTTCATGTTTTTTTGTCCCTACGCATTCATTTTCAATAAAAAATTGCACGAAAAAGTTGGAGGTTTGGAACTTTTGCCTTAATTTTGCAATTGGACTATTGACGGTCAAGCCTTATCAGCCAACGACAAACGTGTGTCTAATGGCAAACGGGCAAGACAACCTCATTAATATGTGCAGGGCTCAGCAGGGGTAGAGTGGTATGATTGCTACCAAACTCAGAACGGCAAGAAAAAGAAGGTAATGGACTTCTATGTTGACTATACCGAGCGCATGGATGGATTTGACGCCGCTGTATATAAAGGCAACAAGGAGGAGGGGCATACGTTGTATAGGGCTTATTGGCTCGACCTTGTCAATGGAAAGAAGAAATTATGAAAACGAAAAATCCCCGTCTCATCATGTGGAACATGTGAGACGGGGATTTCTTTAGTTCTTGAACACCAAGCCCTTGTCGTCGGCGTCGATGATGATGGGCTTGTCGCGCAATACCTGCTCAGAGAGAATCTTCTTCGAGAGGTCGTTGAGCACGTAGTCTTGTATGGCGCGTTTTACGGGGCGTGCGCCAAACTCCGGGTCGTAGCCCACGTCGGCGAGCCAGTCTATCGCGTCGGGTGTCCACTTGAGATTGAAGCCTTGCGGCTCCAGCATCTTCTTGACACGGTTCATCTGCAACGTAACGACTTTTGCTATCTGCGGCTTCGTCAGCGGCAGGAACATTATGATGTCGTCGATGCGGTTGAGGAACTCCGGGCGGATGGTCTTCTTGAGCATCTCCATCACGTGGTCGCGCGTGTCCTTGATGACCTCGTCGCGGTTGTAGTCGTTGAGGTCGGCGAACTGCTCCTGTATGTACTGGCTTCCGAGGTTGGAGGTCATTATTATTATGGTGTTCTTGAAGTTCACCACACGGCCCTTGTTGTCGGTGAGGCGTCCGTCGTCGAGCACCTGCAGCAGGATGTTGAACACGTCGGGGTGAGCCTTTTCAATCTCGTCGAA
>CAZTUD010000046.1:0-14969 GCA_964616945.1 uncultured Prevotella sp.
CATGGACGACGAGCTGCGCGACTACCGCTTCTACAAGCCCGACATGCTGCACCCGTCGGAGCAGGCGGTGGACTACATATTCGAGCGGCTCGGCGAAGCCTATTTCTCCAATGCCACGCTCGAGTTCATGAGAAAATGGAAGCCCATAAAGGAAGCCCTTGCCCATCGTCCTTTCCATCCCGAAGCGGAAGAATACAAGCTGTTCATGGGAAAGACGGCGGACAGGCTGGCAGCCCTGCGCAAGGAATACCCTGCGCTGCCGTGAGCCACACTTACTTCTTGCACACCGTTGCCTTCCACCGCGTGAACTCACCCTCATAGCCGTTGAAGACATTTATGTCGGTGTGCCCCACTATGCCGTCCACGCGGCCGTCTGGCGCAAGCTGCCATATCCACAGCTTCACATCGGGCTTGTATTCGCCATAGCGCGCTATCCAGACGGGATAGCCGCGCTTGATGTCGGGTGCCGCGTCGAGCCAGCGGTTGACGAACGTCTGGCTCACATAGAGTATTGGCCTCATGCCCGTGCGCTTCTCCACAATCTGCAGCCATGCCCTGACACGCTTCCACATGCCCTGTGCGCCACCCATAGCCTTGACCTGCGACGGCAACGGCTCCAGGTCGAGCACAGGAGGCAGGTCGCCCTTACGTATGTGGCTGTGGCTGAGGAAGTGCCATGCCTGGTCGGTGCCAGAGGTGCGGTGGGTGAAAAAATGATAGGTGCCAACGGGATAGCCGTGGCTGCGGGCGGCGGCATAGTCGGCAGCATAGTATGGGTTGACGATGGTCTTACCCTCCGTTGACTTTATGAATATGAACGAGACCTTGAAGTCAACCTTTCCGCTCACATTCTTCTTCGACAACGAGCCAAGGTGGGTTATGCGCAACTTGCCCCAATCGATGGCGTAGCGTTTCTTGCGGTGAATGTGCTGGTATTTGGAGATGTCGATGCCGTAGATGCGCTCTGACGTGTAGTTGAGCCGCTCGCCCTTATATACATCATGTTTCCACTCGCCGACGCGGAAATAGCGGTGCTGCGACGAGAAGCCGAAGCCCGTGCGCTCGCCGTCCACCCACTGCCCCTCGTAGTAGGTGCCAAGCGAGTCGCGGTAGTGGCCGTAGCCGTCGGCGACAAGGCGACCGTTCATCTCGCCCGTGTACACGCCCGTGGAGTCGCGCCGCGAGCCAGAGACTATGGTGTCGTGGTCCCACGTGCCTCGTATCATGTTGCCCAGCGAGTCGGCCGCCCAGCCCTGGCCTTGTCTCATGCCGCCGCGCCACTCACCCGAATATATCGTGCGCCCGCCCTTACTCAGCACTCCCAAGCCATTCTGTTTGCCGCCCGCCATCTGCCCGCAATAAGTGAGGCTGTCGCCAACATCCATCGTCGCGATGTCAGTGGGGCGGACGGTGCAGCCGCAAAAGGCGCAAAGCACCAGTACCACAATGGCAAGCTTTCTCATTGCACGACCTCCTTTCCCAAGACTATGCCTATGAAACGGCCATGCTGCGTGAAGACGGGCGAGCCGTCGGCGGCGAACAAACGTGGCAGGTTGTGCCCCCGCCTGCTGTCATAGTCGCCAGTCGCAAGAATGCAGTGATTACTGTCAGCAAGGCAGGTAGCCGTTATGACCTTCTTGTGGCGTGCCGCACCCCACGGCACGTTTCTCACGGCATACGCGCCCCACGGCTTCGTGGAGCGCAGGGTGTGGATGACCAATGGCTTGCCGTCGTGCGCCAGCGTGGTCGTCATGGGCTTGCACGCCACTGTCAGCAGGCTGTCGTGGCGACCATACCAACTCACACGATACTCATGCCGACGCACTACATGCCAAGCACTGCCTTTGTTGTCATGCCGACTGCCCCACTCTTTCAGCCGTGCGCAAAATCGCCTGAGCGAATCTGTCTCCCTCTGCTGTGCAGTGGCGTAGGCAGCAATCTGCGTATAGCCCTCGTCGATGACCCCATGCGAGCGCAGGTAGTATTGCAGCTCCTTGCGCTCCGTCTCCTTGCGTTGCAATAGGCGGCTGACAGAGTCGGTGCCAATGGTGAACAACCGCCTCAGCGAGTCGGGACTGGATGTGAGAACGCTTCCCCTCTCTGAAAGAGAGGGGCTGGGGGTGATGCTTACGGTGAGCACACGCCCGTCGCAGCTCGGCCACCACCAGTGGCGATTTATCCACACACCCTGCTGGCGCACCGAGTCGGAGCGCAACACCACGGTATCGCTGTCGGCGACAAGGCAAAGACTGACACGCCCCTCAACCAGACACGCAGAGCGACGCATGTCGGACTCGGTGGCAGGACGTATGCGCACGCCAAGCCACACAAGCGCAGCCAACACGGCCAACGGCAAAATGAGCAACAGCCAATGCCGCAAGCCCCAAGCCTTATAGCCTTGCTTTCTCACAACCCTTTTAAGAAGTTCACCACATCGTCCACAATCTGCCCAATGCCAGAGGCGGTGGAGCTGTCGGCCTGCTGCTCCACCTCTTTCTTCACCTTGCCCGCCACCTCGTCGGCAATGCGGTTGGTGACGCGCTTGGTGAGCGAATCTACGGTTATGCCATTCTTGCGCGTGGTCTTCGTCGTCTCGGTGGTCTCGTTGCCGTCGCTGTCAACAGTAGTTGTGGTTTGCTCGGTAGTGCCGTTATCAACACCATCGCCGATGCCCATCTGCCGCATTATCATGTCAGACATTATGCCTGTCAGGCTCACTGCGTCCACATGACCCAAGAAGCCCGTGGAAGTGCGTATCTCCTTGCGCAGGAGGTCGCTCTTCAAGGTAGTCGTAGAGAAGAATATATAGTTGTGATACTCAAGGCTCTCGTCCACGAGCTGCCTCACCACGCCTCTCACCATGCCGTTGCCAAAGCCCATGATGCCAGAGACGATGCCCCTCAGCGTGGGGTCGCCAATGTCGTCGGTCTGCTCCGCCGTCGTGTCCACGCGGTCGAGGATGGCCTTGCGGTGCTCGGCGACGCCTGGGTTGGTGAGGGCGAGGATGAACAGCACGATTACCATTATTATGAGAAAAGCCCACAGCCCCTTGTGGCTGGAATGCTTCTCATGCTTTTCGGAGTTTCCCTGTGTGCGTTCGGTCTCCCCACCTTGACGGGGCGGGGCCGGGGGTGGGGTCGGTTGGGTCAGCGGAGGAGGCGGTGGTGTCGGCTGTTGGTTTGTTGTCAGCGGTTTTAGTTCCTCCACCTGCCAAGCGGGAGTCCACTGCGCCATGCCCTCGCACCACACCAAGGTGTCCTGCCGCAGGCCTCGCGCGGCAAGCTCCTCAATGGTGAACGGACCCAGCTGCGCATCGTTTACAAGGATGAAATAGTTCATGTGTACTGCTCTTTTTATTGCTATTCGTGGCAAAGTTACTAAAAAAAAGCATTAACGGCAGACTTACAACGTTTTTTTTAGTAACTTTGTATTAGTAAAAAGAAGCAATCCCTTTTTGGGAATTTTTATATTATGAGCTATAAACAAATCGACTGCTTCGTGCCGCAAGGCTACGAGGAAGAGACAAGGAGAAACATTGAGGCACTGCGTGCCGAAGACATCGTGGGCAACGTCAGCGTGGTTGACGGCAACATAAAGGCATCGGCGACGCTGAAAGCCATCGCGTCGGAAGCCTCGGCAAAATACACGCTGATGTACCTGAAAGGCAAATTCACACAGATGGGCTATCTTGCCCTTGAACGCATGACGCAGGTTGCAGACATCACCAAGGCGGGCATGACCTACGCCGACCACTACAACATCGCAGCCGACGGCAAGCGCACCGACGCACCCGTCATCGACTACCAGCTTGGCTCGCTGCGCGACGACTTCGACTTCGGCTCCGTGCTGCTTTTCCGCACCGACGCGCTGAAGGAGGCAACCAGCCGCATGACAGCCGACTATCAGGCTGCGGGCTTCTACGACCTGCGACTGAAGCTTGCCGAAAAATACAGCCTGAACCACATAAACGAATATCTCTATTCTGAGGTTGAGCTGCCACCGTCTCTTTCGGGGAAGCAAGGGGAAAGGCTGCGCAAGACGGGCGAAAGGCTTTTCGACTATGTTGACCCGCGCAACCGCACATCGCAGATAGAGATGGAGCAAGCTTGCACCGAATATCTGAAAGAAATAGGCGGCTACCTGCGGCCCGACGACTTCAAGCCAGTGGATATAGACGAGGGCACGTTCTCCGTAGAGGCATCGGTAATGATTCCCGTGCGCAACCGCATACGCACGATACGCGACGCGGTAGAAAGCGCACTGTCGCAGAAAACCACATTCCCCTACAACGTCTTCGTCGTGGAGAACGGCCCGGAATGCCACTCCACCGACGGCACCACGGAGGCCGTCGCGGAGATGGCAAAGGCCGACCCGCGCATCATGCATATCGTCACCAGCCGCCGCGACCTCGGCGTGGGCGGCAGCTGGAACATGGCGGCGCACCACCCGCAATGCGGCAGGTTCATAGTGCAGCTCGACTCCGACGACACCTACAAGGATGAGAACACGCTGCAAAAGATAGTGGGCGCTTTCCGCAAACAGCGCACGGCAATGATTATCGGCGCCTACGAGCTTACCGACATCGACAAGAACCCGCTGCCACCAGGCGTCATCGACCACAAGGAGTGGACACCAGACAACGGGCGCAACAACGCCCTGCGCATAAACGGCCTCGGTGCTCCACGCGCATTCTTCACGCCCATATTGCGCTCACTGCCAATGCCCAACGTCAACTATGGCGAGGACTACGCCACCGCCCTCGCCGTGTCGCGCCACTATCTCATAGGCCGCCTCTACGAGCCTGTCTATTGCTGCCGCCGTTGGGACGACAACTCCGACGGCGACCTCTCCATAGAGAAAGAAAACCGCAACAACCTCTACAAGGACCGCATACGCACGTGGGAGCTGATGGCGAGATTGGAGCCCCACCCCGGCGAGGCATAGCCCCACCCCGGCGAGGCTGCGCCTCGCCTTCCCCCTCCCCCAAGTGGGGAGGGATGATTACAATAAGCAAACCAAAAAGCATTGTCATGGGAGATAAGGATAATAGTAATAAGAATAATATTAACAGCAAATCGGCAGCAAACGTCCAAGAGACATTTCAATCCCCTCCCCTGGGTGGGGGAGGGGTAAGGGGTGGGGCTTCCCCCTGGTGGTGGATTCCGACGCTCTACTTCGCCGAAGGCATCCCATATTTCATAGTAAACAACATATCTGTGACGATGTTCACGAAGATGGGCGTACCCAATGGCGAGATGGCGTTGTTCACGTCTCTGCTCTACCTGCCGTGGACCATAAAGCCGCTGTGGAGCCCGTTCGTTGACATAGTGAGGACAAAACGTTGGTGGATTCTCGCCATGCAGATACTCATGTCGGCATGTTTCATCCTCCTCACCCTCAGCATCCCACATCCCGACGCGGCGACAATAGCGGCAAAGGGCACGCCAATAAGCATGTTCACGCTCACGCTGCTACTCTTCATCATCACGGCGTTCGCCTCCGCCACCCACGACATCGCCGCCGACGGCTTCTACATGCTCGCCAACACCGAGGAGCAGCAAAGCTTCTTCGTAGGCATACGCTCCACCTTCTACCGCCTGAGCAGCATCTTCGGCCAAGGCGTGCTTGTTTACATTGCCGGCTATTTGGAAAAATCTACGGGCAACATACCTGCCTCGTGGCAGATAACGATGGGCATCACCGCCGTAATGTTCTGCGCCATAACCCTTTACCATACGTGGAGTCTTCCCCGTCCCACCTCTGACAAATCGGCCAAGCATAGTAGCAGAGCAACCTCCCCATCCTTGAGAGGGGGGCGGGAGGAGGCCATTCTCCGCGAGTTCGCACGCACCTGGGTTACTTTCTTCAAGAAGCCCGGCGTGTGGCTTGCCATCGTCTTCATGCTACTCTACCGTCTGCCGGAGGCCTTCTTGCTGAAGATGGTCAATCCGTTTCTCCTCGACCCCGCAACGAACGGCGGGCTTGCCCTCGACACCGACATGGTGGGCATCGTCTATGGCACCATCGGCGTGGCGGCATTGACCATTGGCGGAATACTTGGCGGAATATGCGCCTCACGCTGGGGATTGCGCAAGAGCCTGTGGCCAATGGCGGCGTGCATGACGCTGCCCTGCGCCACCTTCGTCTATCTCAGCATGGCTCTGCCCCACAACCTATGGGTCGTCTCAACCTGCGTAGCCGTCGAGCAGTTCGGCTACGGTTTCGGCTTCACCGCCTACATGCTCTACATGATTTACGTGTCGCAAGGCGAGTTCGCCACCGCCCATTACGCCATCTGCACGGCGTTCATGGCGTTGAGCATGATGATACCCGGAGCCGTTGCCGGCTACATTCAGGAGGCAATAGGCTACGAGCATTTCTTCTGGATGGTGATGCTCTGCTGCCTCGCCACAGTAATAATGACACTGCTTGTAAGGAGAACCATAAAATGAAACAAAGAATACTCTCCATCGACATCCTGCGCGGCATAACCATTGCGGGCATGATTCTTGTAAACAATCCCGGCGGCCCAGAGGCTGACAGCTTCGCGCCACTGTGCCACGCCGAATGGATTGGGCTTACGCCCACCGACCTCGTCTTCCCAACATTCATGTTCATCATGGGCATCACCACCTACCTGTCGCTGCGCAAGTTCAATTTCTCATGGTCGAAGGCATGCGCCAAGAAGATTGCGAAGCGGGCATTCCTGCTATGGGGCATCGGCCTCGGCATCGCGCTCTTGCTGAATCTCATAGGCCAAGCACTTAATCCCAATGTTGGAATAAGTCTTGCCGAGGCTTTTGGTCACCTGCGCATTCTCGGTGTGCTACCACGGTTGGGAATATGCTACGGGCTCGCCGCCGTGATAGCCATCTCGGTGAGGCACAAGTACATACCGTGGATTATAGCCTTCATCTTCGTAGCATACTACGCCATACTTGAGCTTGGCAACGGCTACGCCCATGACGGCAGCAACATTCTTGCCATCGTCGACGACGCAATACTCGGCCACAACCACACCTACCAATGGGACAATCCCGACCCGGAGGGCATACTCTCCACCTTCCCCGCTCTGGCGCACGTGCTCATAGGCTTCTGCGTGGGGAAAATGATAATGAACATCAACGACCTCAACGACAAGATAGAACGCATGTTCGTCATCGGCACGCTGCTCATGCTTGCCGGCGTGCTGCTCGCCTATCTTTGCCCGATAAGCAAGAAGCTCTGGACCCCAACGTTCGCCATGACCACGTGCGGCATAGGCTGCACGCTGCTCGCCCTGCTGACATGGCTCATCGACAAACGAACCACGAACAACGTTAATGGCACGAATTTAAAGACATGCCGCATCACCGAGTTCTTCCATGTCTTCGGTGTCAACCCGCTGGCCTTGTATGTACTCTCCGACCTGCTGCTCATACCCTACTCCATGCTGCCGCTGTTTGGTGGCAAGACCTTGCAGCAACTGCTTTACAACGATGTCTTCTCGGCTTTCCTGCCAGCTGCATGGGCCTCGTTGCTATGGGCACTGGTATGCGTGCTTACGTGCTGGTTAGTGGGACTTTGGATGTTTAAAAAGAAAATCTACATCAAATTATGATTCTTATCGCAGACAGTGGCTCCACAAAGACCGACTGGGGCTTGATAGAAAACGGCAAGCTGACAAAGAAAATACGCACTGCCGGCATGAACCCGTTCCAAATGACCGAGGACGAGATAAGAAGTGAAATAAAAGAGAGTCTTGTGCCAGCGTTGCCTACGACAACACTGGATGAAGTCCATTTCTACGGAGCAGGCTGCACCAAGGAAAAGCAGCCCGTGGTGGAGCGTGCGCTAAGGGCGAACCTCATCATCACAGGCGAATGCGAGGTGGCAAGCGACATGCTCGGCGCGGCACGCGGCATCTGCGGCCACGAACCCGGCATTGCATGCATCCTCGGCACGGGCAGCAACTCATGCTCCTACGACGGCAAACATTTGGTGAAAAACGTGTCACCGCTCGGCTTCATCCTCGGCGATGAGGGCAGCGGAGCCGTGCTTGGCAAGCTCCTCGTGGGCGATGTGCTGAAAAACCAGATGCCAAAAACCATCTGCAACCGCTTCTTCGAGAAGTTCAAGCTTACGCCCGCCGAAATCATCGACCGCGTCTATCGCCAGCCCAAGCCCAACACGTTCCTCGCCTCGTTTGTGCCTTTCCTTGAGGAAAACATCGGCGAGCCAGAGATTTACAACCTCGTGAAAGAGAGCTTCCGCTCATTCCTGCGCCGCAACGTGATGCAGTACGACGGCTGGCAGACGTTGCCCATAGGCTTCAACGGCTCAATTGCCGTGTTCTACAAGCAGCCGCTCACTGAGACGCTACAGGAAGAGGGAATGCACCTTGGCCGCATCATCCAAGCCCCGTTGGAAGCTTTGGTGGAATACCACACCTGATCATGTCATTTACAAAGATAACTGAGCAGCCGTCCCACTACGACGGCCTTGAGAAGAAAAGCGTCCACGAGCTGCTCGTGGACATCAACAACGAAGACAAGAAGGTGGCGTTTGCCGTGGAGAAAGCCATACCGCAGATTGAACGCCTGATAACGCAAATCGTACCTCGCATGAAGCGCGGTGGGCGCGTCTTCTACATGGGAGCGGGCACAAGCGGACGGCTCGGCGTGCTCGACGCGTCGGAGCTGCCACCCACTTTCGGTGTGCCCCCGACAATGGTCTATGGGCTTATCGCCGGAGGTGACACCGCACTGCGCACAGCCGTGGAAAACGCCGAGGATGACCCGCGCAAGGGCTGGGAAGAGCTGAAGGAGCATGGCATAAACGACAACGACACCGTCATTGGCATAGCGGCATCGGGCACAACACCCTACGTGGTAGGCGCATTGAGAGCCGCAAAGGCCCACGGCTGCCTGACGGGCTGCATTGCCAGCAATCCCGACTCGCCGATGGCCGATGCCTGTGATTACCCCATTGAGATGATAGTAGGGCCGGAGTTCATAACCGGCTCGTCGCGCATGAAGTCGGGCACTGGGCAGAAGATGATTCTCAACATGATTTCCACCACACTCATGATACAGCTTGGGCGCGTAAAGGGCAACCGCATGGTCAACATGGAGCTGAACAACCAGAAACTTGTTGACCGTGGCACGCGCATGGTCGTCGATTACACGCGCCTGCCCTACGATGAGGCGAAACGCCTCCTGCTGCAATGCGGTTCGGTGAGGAAGGCGGTAGACGCATTCAAGTCAAGACTATGAAAAAGGCATAAGAAAGTGCCCTGAATGCGGGGCAATCACTCCCTCACTATTATGCTGCCGTTGGCCTGGTGGGTGGCAAGCACGAGCACCTCGGCAATCTGCACGTGCTCAGGAGCCGACGCTACGTAGAAGGCAACGTCGGCAATGTCGTCGCCCGAGAGGGGCTTGATGCCCTTATATACGTTTGCGGCGCGCTCGGTGTCGCCGTGGAAGCGCGTGTTGCTGAAATTGGTCTCCACAAGTCCCGGCTTCAGGTTGGTCACTCTCAGGCGCGTCTTCGCCACGTCGATGCGCAGGCCGTCGGTGATGGCTTTCACTGCCGACTTGGTGGCACAATACACGTTTCCGCCAGCATATGCCGCGTCGCCCGCCACGCTGCCTATATTAATAATGTGTCCGTGGTTGAGGCGCACCATGTCGGGCACTATGAGGCGTGTCATGGTGAGCAGTCCTTTGATGTTGGTGTCAATCATGCGATCCCAATCGTCGGGGTCGCCCTCGTATTCCGGCTCAAGCCCCTGCGCCAGCCCTGCGTTGTTGATGAGCACGTCGATGGGCTTCCAGCTGTCGGGTATGGATGCCACTGCCTCGGCTGCGGCCTTGCGGTCGCGCACGTCGAAGCAGAGAGTTAAAACGTCGGTTTTCAGCGACGCTCTCAGCGTCTCAAGTTTCGCGCTGTTGCGCCCAGTGGCTATTATGCGGTAGCCGCCATCCGCGAACTTCCTTGCGCAACCCTCGCCAATGCCGCTCGTCGCGCCTGTTATCAATACCGTTTTCATTACTTTTGGTTGTCTTATATTGTTATTTTCATGTTTTATTTATAATGTAAACGGCGTGGAAAGGACGATATTATGTTTTCGCGGCTGATAAAATGTGCAAAATAAAGCTAATTTGCGGGCAGTCTCAAAGAAAAGTGTTATATTCGCAGAAAAATTGCAAGGTATGAGAAAAAGTATAATGTTTCTGCTTGTCTCCGCCCTCCTGCTATCGTGCGCCACGGGGCAGACGGCCTCGGAGAAGGCGGCTGCGGCGCGGCAGTTGCAAGGGCAGATAGAAGACTCAGTGGCTCAGCGCACATTCAAGATTACCATAGACTATGTCAATCCGCTGCGTATGCCCCCGCACCACCTCACGACGGGCTACAGCGTAGCGTTGCGCGGCGATACAGTGGAGAGCTGGCTGCCCTATTTCGGGGTGGCGCAACGTTCCGATATTGCCAACAACAGCAGCAGCCCGCTCATCTTCAAGGAAAAGGCAGAAAACCTGACAGTAAAAAAAAGCAGAAAAGGAGCTTATGACATAGCGTTCGCCACACGCCACCGCTCAGAGTACCTGGAATATAGGCTGTCAATATTTCCCAACGGCAGCACTTCGGTAGATGTAACGTCGAGCGACCGCGATGCCATAAGTTTCAACGGGCAGATGAACGTGAACGTTGCCCCAACGGCACAACATAAACGATGGGAGACACGATGACGAAATCAAGTTTTATCTTCGCCTTGCTGCTGCTCCTGCCTTTGACGGCGGCGGCACAGGACTTGGACACCAGCGCGCGCAACTACAGCGTGAGATATGAGAAAGAGCATCTTTTCCTGCAAAAGGATTCGTGCTTCAATGTCGTTGACTATGATATAGAGTGGCCGGAAATTCTGGACTACGACAGCGTGCCGGCGTTGAGACGGTGCATCAGCGGCACAATCCTTGGCTATGCCACCGCAAGCTTCGACTCCCTGCTAATGTCGGTGGGCAATGTCTATGGCAAGCCCGTCGCCGGGCCGTTCAAGGAGTTGCCCGACGACAACCGCTTCTGCTATGTTGAGGCTTCGGCAAGGCTGCTGTCGTATGAGCCTGGCCGTTGGGTGGCTTACATGCTTGACGGCAGTGTGGAGCCGCAGAAACTGTCGCCCCACAAGCGCAGGGAGGCCAGCGTGACGGTGGTGTACGACCTCACGCGTGGACGGCTGATGCTCGCCGACGACATGCTGCGGGGCATGGTAAAGGACATGATGGCTCCCGCCGACTTCTACAGCCGCCTGCTCGCGCCGCTCAGCGACGACATGTACGACAACCTCGCGTCGTTTGAGATAAAGGGCGTGTGGGTGGACGGCGGACAGGTCAACTTCTTGGTTGACGCAATATCCAACTATGGTCATTCTGATTATACCGTCGCCATGCCATACGACTATTGCAGGGACGTGCTGACAAGAAACGCCCGCAACATGGTTGAGAAGGAGCTGAAGCCCACGCTGCCGAAATACATTCCCTTGCCATTGACATGGAAAGGCGACACCATATATAAAAAGGTGGAGCAGATGCCAGAGTTCGAGGGTGGGCAGGACGGCTTGCGCAGCTATCTGGCCCACGTCGGCAACCCCGACATGAGACTTGACAAGCCCGCACGCGTTTATCTTTCGTTTGTCGTTGACAGGGAGGGCAAGGTTCAAGACGTGAGCGTAGTCTCGCCAGTGACACCAAGGCTCGATGAACATGCTGTGGGAGTCATCAAGGGGTTGCCGCCATTCATTCCCGGTCGCCACAACGGCAAGCCAGTGTGCGTGAGGGTCTATTTCCCCGTCAACTATAAGCCCTGACATTTTGTACTTACAAATTATAACCGTCCGCAGCTTCAGCTGCGGATTTTTTGTTTCCTTTTCTATGTTTTTGCCCATGACAGCTTTCAATTTGAAACTTTATTTTATTGATTTACATCAAAGGTGAGCTAAAGTCAAATAAGTTTACAAATACAGTGCAATAAATCTGACTTCACATTATGAGCTTGATGCCCTTGCTCTACCAAGATATAATGCTTGACTGACAAAATGTAATCAAAACAGCTTTTAAAAGCACTTATTCAATCACTGCACTTTTCAGACTGTAAGTTTAAAGCCCCTGTTTCCTCTTTTTTAGCTTTAAAGGGTGAGCAGAAATTATAGTTTAAATTGATGCGAAAAATAATGATAAAATAACGTTAAAGAATTATTGCCGTATCATATTTTCTGTATAACTTTGCAGCAGAAAAAATAAAAGAACTAATAATTTCAACCCGAAAGGAGAAAAGCAAAAATGAAAAAGATTATCTTGGTTTCAGCCATGATGCTGATTACAGTCGCAAGCTTCGGCCGCAGCCGTGTCAGTGAGAACGCAAAGATTGTCGCAGACACAATCTATTATGCAGCCAATCAGCAGAGTGTGAGCAACGCAAGCCAGGCAAGCTACTACCGCCTCCTCAAGACTCAGGGCACGGGCATCGCAAAGGAAGACGTGTTCCAAGACTTCTACATGAACGGCAACCTCAAGGCCGAGGGTGGCTACAACTTCATCGACCTGAGCAACGACAAGAACACCGTGCTCAACGGTGAGGTTACCACATTCTACAGCAACGGCAAGGAGAAGCTGCACGGCAACTATGTCAACGGCAAGCGCAACGGCTACTTCACGCTCCAGCTCCGCGACGGCGGCGTGGCAGTGGTGGCCTACCAGAATGGCAAGTCAAGGTTCGACTACTTCATGGTTACCCGCCCCGACGGCAGCCAGGAGAAGCGCCCATTGGATGAAATAAAATCTCTCTTACAATAATAACACTGTTAAGCATTGGCTCTTGCCAATGTACAGGTCTCTCTTACAATTATATTAAATACATCAAGATTGTTGAAAAGCCTGCCTTCGTGAGAAGACGGGCTTTTATCAGTTTGGGGGCTTAATTGTTTCCTAATCCTATATTCAATTAATAAACATTAAATTAAACACTATTTTTGAGTGAAATGCGTCTTTTGTTTGTTATCAGTATAGAAACCTAAAATTATGAATTACAAAATGAACATCACATCCAAGGTGGCTATTGCCGCCCTTGCAATGTTTGGCAGTGTCGGCGTGCAGGCGCAGGACAACCAGAAAGCTGCCCAGCCGTTGGAAATACACCAGAAAGAGTTTGGTACGGACTATATAAAGGCTTGCGCCGACAACACCAAATACCTGGTGTCGAAGCGTCCCGATGTACAGCAGCGGCTGTTTGTCTCCGATGCCGTTGAAAAGAAGATAAAGGAGATAAAGAAGCTCCTCAAGGATAACCCCAAGCTGTGTTGGATGTTCGAGAATTGTTTTCCCAACACTCTTGAGACCACAGCCCACTACAGCACCGCCGATGGCGACGACGACACGTTTGTCTATACGGGCGACATACCGGCGATGTGGCTCCGCGACAGTGGGGCGCAGGTGTGGCCCTACCTGAAGCTCGCCAACAAGGACGAGAAGCTGCGCCACCTCATACGCGGCACCATTCTCCGCCAGTTCCTCTGCATAACCATCGACCCGTATGCCAACGCTTTCAACATTTCGGCTACGGGTGCGGGATGGCAAAACGACGGCACCGACATGAACGCCAACGTGTATGAGCGCAAGTACGAGATTGACAGCCTCTGCTACCCACTCCGTCTGGCATACGAATATTGGAAAATCACAGGCGATGCCTCCATCTTTGGCGAAAGATGGATAAAAGCGATAAAGAACGTGCTCCAAACCTTCAAGCAGCAACAGAGAAAGGATAACGTAGGGCCGTACCACTTCCTGCGGGTTACCGACCGTGCCTACGACACGGCCCCTTGGGGTGGCTACGGTGCCCCCACCAAGCCGGTAGGGCTAATAGTTTCGATGTTCCGCCCCTCCGACGACGCCACCACGCTGCCGTATCTCGTGCCGTCAAACTTCATGGCTGTGAGCAGCCTGAAGAAGGCTGCCGAGATATTGCGCACCGTAAACCATGAGACCGAGCTTGCCAACAGCTGCGAGGCGTTGGCAAACGAGGTGCACGAGGCATTGATGAAATATGCCATAGTGGACCACCCGAAGTATGGCAAGATTTACGCTTTCGAGGTTGACGGCTTCGGCAACCATCTGCTCATGGACGATGCCAATGTGCCGAGCCTCTTAGCGATGGGCTATCTCGGCGACGTCAGCCTCGACGACCCCGTCTACCAGAACACGCGCCGCTTCGTGTGGAGTCACGACAACCCCTGGTTCTTCTCGGGCAAAGCCGGCGAGGGCATCGGCGGACCGCACATAGGCCGCGACATGGCATGGCCGATGAGCATAATGATGAAAGCCTTCACATCGACCGACGACAACGAGATAAGCCAGTGCATGAGGATGCTCCTCACCACCGACAACAACACGGGCATGATGCACGAGAGCTTCGACGTGAACGACGCCACCCACTACACGCGCCCCTGGTTCGCATGGCAGAACACCCTGTTCGGCGAACTTGTGCTGCGCCTTGTTGACAACGGAAAGGTCGAGCTCCTGAAGCATTGCCTCGACTGACACTAATACCCAAACACAAAATGACTGACAAAAGGAAAGTTAGCCCCATAGCGTGGGTGCCGACCCTCTATTTCGCCATGGGAATGCCCTTCGTGGTGCTCAACATGGTGTGTGCCCTGATGTACAAGGGCATGGGCGTGAGCGATGCCCAGATAGCATTCTGGACTTCGCTCATCATGTTGCCGTGGACGCTGAAGCCTCTGTGGAGCCCGTTTCTCGAAATGTACAAGACGAAGAAGTTCTTCGTTGTCATCACCCAGCTCACCACGGGCGTGTGCTTCGGACTTGTGGCGTTTGCCCTCCACCTGCCATCGTTCTTCGCCATAACGATAGCCCTGCTTGCCGTGATAGCCTTCAGCGGGGCCACGCACGACATTGCCGCCGACGGCACCTACATGG
>CAZTUD010000047.1:0-14855 GCA_964616945.1 uncultured Prevotella sp.
CCACGGTCTTGTCGAGGCAATGGGCTATCTCCTGATAGCATACCGGCACCTCCATAGGCAGTGCGGTGATACGGTTTGGCCCGTGCACGATGTAGTCCTCCGGGGCCTCGTCGCCAAGGTCGGTGAGGGCGGAACCCACGTGTATCTTTATGCGCTCTGCCATGCGCTCCGACACCTTCACGTTGTGCTGGCGGCTCATGTATTCCTGAATGTCAGCCGTGAGGTCGTCGCCGGCAATGCGGATGGAGTTGTTGCTCACAATGCCCCCGAGCGAGATGACGGCAATCTCAGTAGAGCCGCCGCCGATGTCAACAATCATGTTGCCCTCTGGTGCTTCAACGTCGATGCCAATGCCAATGGCCGCAGCCATTGGCTCAAAGATGAGATACACGTCGCGTCCGTCGGCATGCTCTGCGGAGTCGCGCACGGCACGCAGCTCCACTTCCGTCGAGCCCGACGGCACGCCGATTACCATACGCAGCGACGGCGAGAACAGGCGCGAGCCCGTGTGCACCATCTTTATCAATCCGCGCATCATCTGCTCGCAAGCCGTGAAGTCGGCTATTACGCCGTCGCGTAGCGGGCGTATGGTGCGGATGTTGTCGTGCGTCTTCTCATACATCATCTTGGCCTTCTCGCCCACAGCTATCATCTTGCCCGTGCGGCGGTCAAGAGCCACCACTGAAGGCTCATCCACGACAATCTTGTCGTCGCTGATGATGATGGTGTTGGCGGTGCCAAGATCCATTGCTATCTCTTGAACGAATGAAAACAGTCCCATATCTCTGCTATCTATTATCTATTACCCTTTATCTCTTATCTTTTTATCTTTATTACAGCGCGAACCAGTCGTGTATGGCAGTGTCGTAGTGGCTGCTCACACCGAACGCACGCTCGGCAAGCATACGCCTGTCCTCAATGTCTGTCTGTGCCCCGTTTTTCTTGAGCAGTTCCAAGAGCACTGGATATTCCGCCTTGCTGGGGATGATGACCACATCCTTGAAGTTCTTCGCCCCGGCGCGTATCAGCGAAATGCCGCCGATGTCTATCTTCTCGATAATCTCCTCTTCCGAAGCCCCGCTCGCCACGGTCTGCTCAAACGGATAGAGATCCACGACGACAAGGTCAATGGCGGGGATGCCGTATTCCCTCATCTGCTCCTTGTCGCCGTCGTTGTCGCGGCGAGCCAGTATGCCGCCAAATATCTTTGGATGGAGAGTCTTCACGCGGCCTCCAAGGATGGAGGGATAAGTCGTGATGTCCTCCACCTTCTCACAGTCGTAGCCCAGGCTCTCGATGAATTTCTGCGTTCCGCCCGTGCTCAGGAACTTCACACCCTCGTCGGCGAGGTTCTTGAGGATGTCCTCCAGTCCGTCCTTGTGGAAGACGGAAATGAGCGCGGTCTTGATTTGTTTTGTCTCAGCCATAATTTATAAATGTGTCTTGATACTTTTGAATTGCAAAGTTACGAATAATTTGCGACTACACACGCAATTTGCCGCCTTTTTAAAAACCACAAACGTTAAATTGTTGCAAGTCAAGCGCACCTTGACATTTTTTCCGTACTTTTGCAAACGACAGCCGCAAAACACCGGCGGCCTGCCAAAATTACTGCCATGAAAAACATACATTCAAGAATAACGTCTCTCCTCCTGGCTCTCCTGCCGCTGCTTTCACTCCATGCCCAACGCCGCGTGCTCATGTACGACCCCGAAACCAGCAAGCCATTGGACAAGGTGACTGTGTGGACCGACTACAACAAGCCCGACACGACAAACATCCTCGGGCAGGTGTGGCTGCCCGAAAAGTTCGACACGCTGAGGATAAGCAAGTCGGGCTACGTGTCGCTGCGCATACCCTCGCAATGGGTGGAGGACACAATACCACTCATCCGCGACTACCACCACATCGGCGAGGTGGTGGTCTATGCCAACCGCGACACCGATTTTGAGCGTGCCGTGAAGCGATGGACCAAGGCCGACCGCGTGGAGACGGAGCTGCAAAATCCCATAACAGGCATCGGCTTCAACCTCTCCGACCTGATTGACAAGCAGCGGCGACGCGACAAGAAGAACGCCAAGAAGATGGAAAAGATTTTCCGACAGCTCGACGAGGAGGACAACAACCCCATCATCCATTCCTACCGCGAAGCGTTGAAAGACAGGATGGCACAGCCACACCCTAACGGGCGATAGCCCGCCTGGCCCTCCCCCATTTGGGGGAGAGCCTAAATACACAGATAACCAATATTTTTTTCAGGATAATACTTTGTAAGAGAGTAAATGACGGAATTAAAGGAGACAATGACTGGAAAAGGCAATGCCAAGAGCGGCTTGTCTCACACATCACTCCCCTCCCCTGGGTGGGGGAGGGAATCAAAGGGTGGGGTCGCCCTTCGCGCCGCATTCCCATTCACACTGCCTATCTTTGCGGGCTTCTGGTTCTTGGGGCTTGCCTACGGCCTGCTGATGAACAAGTCAGGGTTCGCGTTCTACTGGCCCATGCTCATGGCGATGACCATCTTCTCAGGCTCAGTGGAGTTTGTGGCGGTGAAAATGCTCCTCGGCAGTTTCCACCCCTTGCAGTCGTTTCTCGTCGCCCTGTTGATATGCGCCCGCCACCTTTTCTACGGCATCTCCATGCTCGACAAGTTCAAGGGGCTTGGCTGGAAGAAGTTCCCGCTCATTTACGCCATGTGCGACGAGACGTTCTCCATCAACTATACGGCGAAGATACCCGACGGCATCGACAGGGGCTGGTTCATGCTGTGGGTTACCATCCTCGATTACAGCTATTGGGTGACGGGGGCTACCATAGGCGGCATCTTCGGCGACCTGCTCACGTTCAACACGCGCGGCCTCGACTTCGTGATGACCGCCATGTTCGTCACCATCTTCATGGAGCAGTGGCTGAAAGAGAAAAACCACGCCGCCTCCATCCTCGGTGTCGCCATATCTGTATTGTGCCTCATCGTCTTCGGTTCCGAGCGGTTCATCATACCCGCCATGACCGTCATGCTCCTCGTCTTCTTCGGTATAAGGAGCAAGCTGGAACCAAAACTGGAAAAATAAACAGCTTTTGTTGAACAATGACAACTACACAGCAGATTATAACCATAGCGACAATGGTCTTGGCCACCGCGCTGACGCGCTTCGTGCCATTTCTCATTTTCCGAGGCAAGACCACACCCGCATATATACAGTATCTGAGCAAGGTCTTGCCGCCTGCGGTCTTCGGAATGCTCGTCATCTACTGTCTCAAGGACGTGCAGTTCACCTCCGGCCATTTCGGCGTGCCGGAGCTTATCGGCATTGCCATAACCGCCATGCTGCACGTCTGGAAGCGGCAGATGCTCATTTCCATCCTCGGCGGAACCGTAGCCTATATGCTTCTCGTGCAATTCGTCTTTACATAAACAAAAAACAACACTAAACGGCTTTCTTCTTGCATTTTTGAAATAAAAGCACTAACTTTGCAAGCGATTGTAAATCAAAAGGAAAACACATATAGTTATGATAAAGTCTATCATCTCGCTTTTTCTGTTTCTCTGTCTGCCAACATTGTCAGCCTCCGCACAGGATGTGTGGCAGGACAGCAACCTGCGTCCACGCCGTTGCGGCACTTCGATGATTATGGAGCGCGAGGATGCGGCGGCGGCAAAGGGCAAGAAAAAGGTCATCGCAAGTTCTCCCGACTATGTGCCCCACAGCGGCACCGTTACCATACCCGTCATACTCGTAAACTTCAAGGACGTGACGCTGTCGGTCAACAACCCGCGCGAGGCCTTTGAGCAGTTCTTCAACGGCACCTCGCAGACAGACCTCGGCAACGCCAACCACTACAACCACGGCTCCGTGGCTCAATATTTCAGCGACATGAGCGGCGGAACGTTCACCGTGAAGTTCAAGGTCTATGAGCCTGTTACGATTGACACGCTTGAGACCCGCTACGGCGGTACCAACGAAAATTACAACGACGACGAAGATCCGCGTGCACTTGTGAAAGATGCCGTAGATTCGCTCGTGGCATCCGGGCAGGTCAGCGACGACGACATAACGGCGTTCAGCAGCGACGGCTCGACCATCGACTGCGTCTATGTCATCTATGCCGGATGCGGGCAGAACTATGGCGGAGGCGGCACAACAGTCTGGGCAAACACATGGACACCGCAAAACACCTCCATTGGCGGCAAGCGGGTGCGCTGGTACAGCATGGCGGGCGAACTTTCACCGTTCAAGGTTGACAGCAACGGCAACATAAGCTCCAGCGGCACCATCCCAACGATAACTGGCGTGGGCGTTACCTGCCACGAGCTGAGCCACGCCCTCGGCCTGCCCGACTTCTACCCCACCGAGTCGTCAGCCCACGTTGACAACCAGGAGATGGAATACTGGGATCTCATGGACGGCGGCGAGTACGGCTACAACGGCTATTGCCCGGCGGCATACACGGCTTTTGAGAAAAACGAAATGGACTGGCCAGTTACCATAGAGGAGCTGGGCGAAGACATGTCCATTTCCATACAAAACTCCACTGAGGCAGGCGGCACTGCCTACAAAATAACCAACCCCGACAACAGCAACGAATACTTCATAGTGGAGTGTATACAGCAGCGGCTGTGGAACAGCCACATGTATGGCAATGGGCTGCTTGTCTATCACGTCAACCGCCCGTCGGGCGACCTCACCGCCAGCACTCGCTTCAACAACCAGGCGGGTTATCCCGGCATGGCTGTGGTGCCCGCCGACGGTGCGTGTCTCTCCTCATACATATCGGCAAACACTAATTACTACACAAGCATGCGTGGCGACCTTTTCCCCGGCTCGGGCAACATGAACCCCGACACGCTGAACGTAACCGAGTTGAGCGACGCAAAGCCTCAGCCCAACTTCTGCTGGTACAACGGCACGAAGACAGCCAAGCTCGCCACTAACAAGGCGTTGAAGAACCTCACCTACAACACCTCCACAGGCGTAGTCTCGTTCAACTATATTCACGACGTGGCAACTGGCATCCACAACATCAACACCCAACACCCAACATCCAACACCAACCGCATCTACACCATCGATGGCCGATACGTTGGCACCGACCTCACCACCCTGCCACATGGAATATACATCGTGGGAGGAAGAAATGTTGTGAAGTAAAAAAGCCCCACCATTACCCGAAAGCAATGGTGGGACTTTTCGTAATATCTTTCCCCTCTCCCTTGGGAGAGGGGATTAAGGGGTGAGGTTACTTACCCAATCTCTATCTTCCTGCCGTTCTTCTTCTCTTCCTCTTTCTTCACCTTCGGCAGGGTGATGGTGAGGATGCCGTCTTCTACTTTGGCGGCTATGCCAGCCTTGTCAACATCGTCTGGCAGGGAATAAGTCTGCTGGTAGTTGCTGTAAGAGAACTCGCGGCGCAAGTAGTGCTCCTTGTGCTCCTCCTTCTTCGAATCCTCCTCCTTGTGCTCAAGCTTGTTCTCTATGGCAAGCTCCAAGTCGCCGTCCTCATTGAGGTCGATGCGAACAAACTCTTTCTTAATGCCCGGCACAGCCACTTCCATTGTGTATTTGTCAGCGTCCTCCTTAACGTTCACTGCCGGGGCGGTAGTGTTCACGCGTGAAAGCACGTTGTTGAAGAAGTTGTCGTTAAAGTCATTGTCAAACCAACCATTCAATACTGGAAACAACATAGTCAATACCTCCAATTATATTTTAACCTTGTTATTGTCTTTATCTTGAAGCTCTTGCGAACTTCACCCACCATCATGCAACCTTTATGCCTCACAAGAAAAGAGTGCCACATTGTCTCACCTTGCAGACAATATGGCACTCTTCCTGTTTCTTTTCTCCTTTATTGCTATGTCCAAAACTGCGTCTCGCCGGTGAACTCCATCGTGCCGCCACACTTGGGGCAAGTGCGCTTGTCCCACTGCCTGATGCGCTGGCTGCCGCAGTTGAGGCACAGCCGACCCGCCAACCCACTGAACGACGGGGCATTGCTGCCGATGATGCCACCCACCACCAACGGCTGTATGGTGTGGCAATCGGGGCAACTCACGCTCACTATGTGTTGGCGCATGAAACCTGTGCCCTCATAGTCGTAAGCCTCGTAGCCGCAAGATTGACACCGGTAAGTCTTACGCTGTGCCATAGCAGTCCAAAATTTCCATCGCCACGTCTTTCGCCCATTCCGCATCCATACCCACGTCGAGGCGGATGTACTGGCGGTCAAGGCGTTTGGTCGTCAGCACCACCTGGTACTGACCTATGGTGTAAGGCGTGGCGGTGTTCACGCTCGTCACATCGGTGATGTCGTCCATGCTGACAGGCTCGCCCGCAATTACCAAGACACGCTGTTTCTTATACACGAGTATGCACCCGTCGGTCTCGTTGGCGCGTGTGGCATCGGTAACGATGACATTGTCAGGCTCGCCATACTCCTGATGAGCCTCATCGATGGTAAGGCGCGAAACCGTGGTATCGCCCGAATCTTTCTTCCTGGAAATTCTGTAGATGAGGAGCGGGAAGAAAAGTACAAGGGCAAAGAGAACGTAAACATTGTAATACATTGCAACCAAGATGATTGCAAGCACGGCGACAGCCGCCAGTATATCACTCCTTTTCATAACTTTCTTCGTGCATTTCGCATTATTCGTGGTCAGAAACAGTAGGACAGGGCGATGAACAGGCTGTTGGTCTTGGCGAACGAGTCGTGGCCATAGAGCCGATGCCCATTGTTCTCCATGTGGTTGCGGCAATAGTTGATGTTGTAGTTTGAAATGCTCCAGCCAACGGTTATGGCGCCAAACTCGTTGTAGAATGACAGCCCCGTGCGCACACGCCAAAAAAACCACTTGCCGCCGTGGTTGCGTATGGTTTTATAGCGCACCATCAGAATGCCGCTCTGGTCCCGTTGCACGGTCTCCGCGACATGTATCTCGTCGTTGGCGGGCACCGACAGCACCACGCCGGGGTCGCAGCGCAGCATCACGCCCCAACTGCGGTCGTGGGAAAACCACACGGGCGGCGAGCGGAAGGAAAGCATGGGGTGGAAGTTGAGCTTTACTATGCGGTCAACGTCGTAGGTGTCGTCGTCCTCGTCACTTTCCAAGAGCGGCTTGTCGCCGTGGTTGTCGTCAAGCTCCACGCCGAAGCCTACACCCGCATACCGCAAGGGAAAATAATGGTAATCTATTTCGTATGCCACGCTGGAGTCGTCGCCCACGTTGAAACCCGCCTGCAGCGTCAGCATTTGGCTCGGAAGACTGTGCTCCTCCTTTCTCACGGCCCGCATCAGCGAGTCGACATTTATCTTCTGCGCATGCAAGGCTACAGGAAACAGAAGAAAGACTAACAAAAGCAAGCGTCCCATGACATTCAGCCTTAATACCTCTTGACCTATTGGCATAACCAGCGGCGACCCTCCACAGGTCGAGCCTTGTCTTCATCTCTACCCCCGGCCACCTGCCTACGGCAGGATGACCGGGGGTTAATAAGCAGTGAGGCTTTCAGCCTCATACAAAAATCAGCCCATGAGCCAACATGGCCATCCTCTTTGACCGGCAAGAAGCTGTGGCTTATGCCTGCTGCGCGGCAGCGAGCTTGTTGAAGTCGTCAAGGGAGATGGCCTTGTGGTTGAGCGTCACCACGGTCTTCATTGCCTGCGTGAGCTTCTCCTCTATGGCACGCTCGGCAAACTGCTGTGCGCTCTGGCGCTGCTTGAGCAGCTCGTTGGCGTAGTTGTCAACATATTCGTCGCCAAGGTTCACCATACCGTATTGTGCGAACTGGGCGCGCGCCACCTCGCGGGCCACGGCCTTCACGTCGTCGTCGTTCACCTTGATGCCGGCCTGGCTTGCGAGCCTGTCGCGGATGAGGCTCCACGTGAGCTCCTTTACGCTCGGCTCATAGTTCTTGTCGATGTATTCGTCGTCCTTGTCCTTGTTGTTCTCCTTCATGATGCGCTTGAGCAGCGTGTCGGGATAGGTGAGCTGGCCCACCTTGTCCTCACAATACTTGCGCAGATCCTGCATGAAGCGGTAGTCCTCGTCGGTTACGAGCTGCTGCTGCACGCCGTCGTGGATTTTCTGGCGGAAGTCAGCCTCGTCCTTCACGTTGCCCTTTCCATAGACATCGTCGAACAGCTCCTGGTTGACGGCATGTTTCTCAAAGTGCTGAATTTGGGTAATCTGGTAGCTGAAGTCGCCCTTGTAGTCGTCCTTTTTCTCGCGGTCCACCTTCAGGAGCGTCGCCACCTGCGCCCCGCCGTCGTAAGCCTTGTAGGGGTTGATGGTGATTATGTCGCCCGTCTTTGCGCCCTCGAAGAGCTTCTTCTGCTCGTCGTCCTTCAGATATTCGGGCAGTATGGGCGCATCCTCCACTGTGAGGCCGCCCTCCTTGGTGTTGCCCTCGTCGTCAAGCTCGCGCAGGTCGCCCCTCACGGTGTCGCCGCCCTGGTATTCCTCGGCGTCCTTCATCTCGCCGAAGCGCGAGGCGAAGTTGTCAATCTGCTGGTCCACAAGCTTGTCGTCAACAGTGATGTCGTAGTAATCGATGCTGTCCTTGTCGGAGAGCGAAATCTCGAACTCCGGGGCCACGGCTATGTCGAACATGAAAGTGTATGGCGCGGGCTTCTCCAAGTCCACGGGCTGCTGCTTCTCAGAGCCGAGGGGCATACCGAGCATGTTGATATTGTTGTCGGCGATGTATTTGTTCACCTCGTCGCTGAGCTTCTTGTTCACCACGTCCATCTTCACGGCGTTGCCGTACTGGCGGCGTATCAGGCCCATAGGCACCATGCCGGGGCGGAAGCCGGGCACGTTGGCCTTCTTGCGGTAGTCCTTCAGCTCTTTCTCAACGTCGTTCTTGTAGTCGTCCTCCTCGATGGTGATGGTCAGCAGACCATTCACCTTATCAGGATTGTCAAATGAAACCTTCATCTTGCTTGATTATTCGTTTGTTTATTGTTGTTTTTTGTCTTCGTTATTCGAAAATTACGAACTGCAAAATTAACTATAAATCACGAATATACCTAAACTTGCGACGCATAAATTTGTTTTTTTAACCAAAAGCCGACAGACACCAGGATTTGAATGTCCGCCTCACCCAACCATTTACGACAAAAAACACATGAAATAAATTCACAAAAAGTAAAAAATCAGGACAACGGAAACATGGCCTTCTACAAGCAGAAAGTGCCTCTCGCGGTGCCTCGACGAACCTCATGCGGCGCACGGGCTTGTTCCTTACGCCGTAAGGTCTCCTGCCTTACGCCGCCGAGGTGCCTTCTTCGCGGCGTAGGGAAGGCTTCTTGGCGGCGCGAAGCAGGCACCTTGCCGCCGCAAAGGTGGGCGACTTGCGGCTGTTAGAAAGCTTAAATTTTGTTACATCGCTG
The DNA here is from genome assembly GCA_964616945.1 of uncultured Prevotella sp. GTDB lineage: Bacteria > Bacteroidota > Bacteroidia > Bacteroidales > Bacteroidaceae > Prevotella. The sequence goes on from CAZTUD010000047.1 coordinate 9,388, forward strand.
ATTTACAACAACTTAACAACATCGCCCACCATTGCGCTGTACGAAATAATTCTTTGGATGATTGAAAATAACGCGCTCACAGAGGGGGTTGCACGGAATAGAATTTTACAAACCGTGCGGTAGAAAACACTAACATGTCCACCTTACTGCTCCACGTCGTTGTAGCCGGGGTTCTGGGTGAGGTTGGGGTTGTTGAGTATTTCCTTCTCAGGTATGGGCATGAGGGTCTTGTAGGCACGCCAGCCCGTCTTGTAGTCGAGGCGGCTATAGACGGCATCGGCACGCCCGGTGCGCGCAAGGTCGAACCAGCGATGCCCTTGCTCGCAAAACAGCTCCTTGCGCCGCTCCTCCTCTATGGCAAGCAGCAGTTCGTCCTGACCCACACCCGTGCCGAGGGCAGACACGCCCGCACGCTGGCGGATGACATTGAGGTCGGCCACGGCGGCAGCAGTGTTGCCAAGGCGGGCGTTGGCCTCGGCGCGGATGAGGTATTGCTCGGCAAGGCGCAGATAGACGAAATACTCGTAGTCGGCGGTGCTGGCAGGCGTGCTCTTGTTCTTGTACTTACAAGGATAATACGACTTGCGCGAGCCCGTCCCCACAGAGTCTATCCACGACATGCGCTTGTCCTGCGGGTCAGACTTCAGGTCATCGACAAGTGTGTCGGTCAGCTTGCACAAGGTCACCGGGCCGCTCGGAAGCCACATGCTCGTGATGCTCGCGTAGCCGACATACCTGCCCGACCCCATGAGCCCCTCGGAGTTGAGCTGGCTTATCGCCTCCTCGCTGCTGCTCTTGAACACCTTGTCTATTGCCTCAAGCTTGAAGCCGCCCTCGCCCTGGCCACCGTCAGCCGTCGGGATGAGCTTCGAGGCTTCGTCGGCTGCAGCCTGCCACTTGCCCTCATACAGGTAGGCACGAGCGAGCAACGCTGTGGCGGCATACTCGGTGATGTGGGTCTTCGAGTTGCCAAAACCATGCAGCCCTTCCTGCGCCGACTTCAGGTCGGCCTCTATCTGCGCATACACGTCAGACTGCGGAGCGCGCGGCAGGGTGGCGGCCACAGCATAGTCGTTGGTGAGCACCAAAGGCACGTCGCCATACATGCCAGTCAGCAGCATGTAGCAGTAGGCGCGGAAATATTTTGCCTCGCCCTCGTAGGCCTTGAGCGTGGTGGCGTCGATGAGCTTGGTGCCGTCAATGCGCGTCAGGAAGTCGTTGCTTATATAGACGCTCTTGTAGGCATTGAGCCAGAAAGTCTGCATCATGCCAGTTGACGGGCCGTAGTCGTTGGAGTAATAAGGAATCCAAGATGCCAGGAGGCTTGACGTAACCTCGTCGCTGAACATGGGGAAGTAGAGGTCAACCAGCTGCCAGTAGAGCGAGTTGCTTTGGAAGTTCTCTGTGTAAAGTCCCGCCTCGGCGGCCTTTATGCCGTCAACACTGCTGTAGGCGGCATCAGCCGACAGGCGGTCGGTGGGGTCGTCAATGTCGAGCATGTCGTCGCAGCCTCCCAGCACGAGCGGGAGCGCAGCAATGAGGAACACTATATGTTTGATATGTTTTTTCATCGTTCTTTCCATTTTAGAAGGTAATGTTTACGCCGAATGTGAATGAGTTGGTCACAGGCACCGCACCATAGCCCGCCTCCGGGTCGTAGGAGTCGTAGTCGGTGATGGTGAACAGGTTGTTGCCCTGCACATACACCTGCAGCGCGTCGATGCCGGCGGGCTTCATCCACCTCTGCGGAAAGTCGAAAGCCAGACGCACGTTCTTCAGGCGCAGGTAGGAGCCATTGCTGTAGGCGAAGTCGGAATAGCCTAAATACTGTGAATAGACGCGGCCTATGTCGCCGGAGCTGAGGAGCGTCGTCAAGCCCGGGTACTTGGCCGTTTGCCCGGGCGTTGTCCAATAGTTCTCAGCCATGTCCTTTGTGATGTTGTACTGCGTGCCTATGGGGTAGAAGAAACTGTAGTAATAGCCCGGCTTGTACTTGCAATGCCTGAAGTAGAAGTTCACGTCGAGGGTGAAGTTCTTGTATTTGATGGTGTTAGACAGGCCACCGTAGAAAGACGCGTCAACCGAGCCAAGCGTCTGGTAGTCGTTGGCGGCGGTTATCTTCCCGTCGCCGTCAACGTCCTCCACTGTCGGCACGCCAGTCTCAGGGTCAACGCCCGTATATTTATAGCCGCGGAAGATGTTTATGCTCTTGCCTATCTCGTAGGTGTTGGAATATGACGACGCTTCAAGGCCAGGATACTTGACGAGCTTGTTCTTCGGGAAAGTGAAGTTGAGATTGGTTGTCCACTTCCAGTCCTTGTTGCTGATGTTGACGGTGTTGAACTCCACCTCAAATCCAGAGTTCTCTATCTCGGCGGGCTGGTTCGACGTAATCGACGAGAAGCCTGTCTGATAGGGCAGCGTAAGGCTGGTGAGCAGGTCCTTGCTGCGCTCGTTGTAGTAGCTGCCCTCGAACAAAATCCTGTCGTCGAGGAAGCCAAGGCTCAGCCCCACATCGAACTTCTTGGTCGATTCCCAGTGCAAATTGGCATTCTCAAGATTGTAGGGCCTTATGCCCACCGTGCCCTCGTAGGTGTATGCCGACGTGCGGTACATCGACATGTACTGGTAGTCGGCAATGCCGCTCGTGGAGCCAGTCTTGCCATAGCTCATCCTTATTTTGCCGTAGCTCAACCATTTGAGGCTTTCCTTGACGAACTTCTCGTTGGAGAATATCCATCCGCCGCCAACCGACCAGAAATCACCCCAACGGTGGTCGGAGCCGAACTTGCTGCTGCCGTCGCGGCGATAGACGGCGTTCAGGAGATAGCGGTTGTCGTAGTTGTAGCTCAGGCGGCTGAACAGCGAAGCCATCTTGCTCTGGTAGGTGGGGTTGTGGTGATAGGATATGGATGCCGCCGAGTTGGCGTCGGCAAGGAATATGTCGCCGGGATAGTTGGTGCCGTCTATGATGAGCAGCTTCTCCTCGTTGCTCTGGTAGGTGCCGCCCACGAGAATGGTGGCGTTGCCTCCAAAGAGGTCGTGGCTGTAGGTGAGCTGCGGCTCCACGTTGAATGTCTGCGTCGATTGTGTCCGGTAGTGGCCCTCGTTGTAGCTGTCGGGCGAATACGGGTTGTAGAAGTCCTTCCTGTAGAGGTTCTGCTGGTCGCTGCTGCTGTGCTCAAAGCCAAAGGCGACCTTTGCCACAAGGTTGTCCCAAATGCGGTAGCTCGCGTTCACGTTGGCAGTGGTGCTCGTAGCCTTGTTGTGGCCGGTGTAATTGAGCAGAGCCAGCGGAGCCTTGTATTCACGGTTGTCCGGTATCCAATACACGCTGCCGTCGTCATTGTAGGGTGGCGTGTTGGGGGCGGTGTTGAGATACTCAAAGCCACTGCCCGAGGCGTCGGCATCCTGTATGATTTGCGCTATGGCAAGGCCCGCGCTGATGTTCAGGCGGTTGTCGTCGCTGTGGTAAGCCACGTTGCTTCTGAGGTTCCAACGCTTGTACTTGTCGTCGCCGACGGTGGGCGTGCCAGTGTTGTAGTAGCCGCCACTGACAAAGAACGACGTGTTGCGGTTACCGCCCGACACCGATGCCTTGATGTCGTTGCCCCACGCCGTGTTGCCGAGCAGCAGGTCCTGCCAGTCGTAGTTCTTGTTCTGGTCCCATAGCAGCAAGTCGGGGAAGTTCTCGGCAGTGTAGTCATCGTCGGTGAGCAGACCGCGCGACTTGTCGGCCTCAAACGCCTTGCGGCGGATGTCGAGATAGGTGCTTGTGTCGGCGAAGTCGAGACGCTTGCCTATCCACTGCGTGGTGCCAGCGTATGACACGTTCACCTTCACCTTGCCCGATTGTCCTTTCTTCGTGGTGATGAGTATCACACCGTTGGAGCCGCGCGTGCCATAGATGGCGGTGGCGTCGGCATCCTTCAACACGTCGATACTCTCTATGTCGTCGGGGTTGAGGAAGCCCAGCGCGTCGGGCAAGCCCAGCGAGCCGGCAGCCGTATATCCCACGGGATTGTCGTTGTTGGAGTTGAACGGCACGCCGTCGATGATGTAGAGCGGCTTGGTGCCTTGCATGAGCGACTTCGCACCACGGATGAGGATGGTGGAAGCCCCGCCGCCAGGCATACCAGACGCTTGCTCAATGTAAACTCCCGAAGCGTGGCCCTGCAGGGCGAGGACGGGCGCGTCCTGCGTGGCCTTGGTGACCACATCGCCTTTCACCTCCGACACCGAACCAGTGAGCAGCTTGCGCGACGACTCGCCATAGCCTATGACGACGACATCGTTGAGCGAGTAGGCACTCTCCCTCATCACTATCTGCCCAAGGTTGAGCCTGCCATCGGCTACATCCACCGTGTGCTCCTCATAGCCAACATACTTTATCGACAGATGGCAGGGGAACTTCAGGCTTCGCGCAGGGATGGCAAAATGGCCGTTCACGTCGGTAACGACTGCATTCTTCACCGCGTTGTCAGGCACTACGGTAACGCCTATCAGCGGCTCTCCCTCGGCGTTGACAACCGTGCCGCGCAGCGTCCGCCCGCCATTGTCGGCAGCCGACGGCTGTGCCTTTGGCGTGATGGTGATGTAGCCGCCACCAATCTCGTAGGTGCAGCCTATCTGCCGGCACACGTCTTCGGCGACACTCTGCACGGTGGCGTCCTTGGCGTTCACCGAGACACGGCTGTCCGCACCAGCACCCGACTTCATGATGTAGTTGAGCCCGGTCTGCCGGCGTATCTCTCCAAACACTTTGCTCACCGGCACCTTGTCATAGCTGAGGGTTACGCGCTTCGTGGCCGAGCCTTGCGCCAACGCCGCCTGAGGCAGCATGGCAACAGACATGACGGCAATGAGCGCGAAAACCAAGATGCTCTTCACTTTGTCTTTCATTCTCTTACATTTTTAAGGGTTACTATTCAGTTATTGTCCTATTATGACTTTGTTGTTCTCCTTGTGGACTGGCAGTCCAGTTACGTTGTGCACCGCCTCAAGGAGCCCGTCGAGCGTGCCGTAACGGTCGATGGAGCCGGTAAACGTCATGCTGCTGTACGACTGGCTGGCGAACTCCACCTCCACGTCATACCAATGGCCTACCAAGTCCATCACCTCGCCAAGGCTTACGTCGTGGAAAAGGAACTCGCCCTCATTCCACGCACGGTAAACGGCAAGGTCGGCAACCTCAACGCTCACCCCACTCGCCGACAGTCCAGCCTTCTGCCCAGGCTTCAGCGGCACCTCGGCACCGTCGCCCTGCCTCACGCCAACCCTGCCCTCAAAAAGCACCACGCTGGTAGTGCCGCCGTTAGTATCGGTGGAGACCATGAACTCCGTGCCACGGTCGATGACGATGCCAACGGGCGTGTGGACATAGAAAGGCGACTTGCCGAGCGCAACCTTGAACCACGCCGTGCCGCGCAACGCCACCTCACGATGGCCGTCGGCAAACTGCGCAGGGT
>CAZTUD010000048.1:0-14819 GCA_964616945.1 uncultured Prevotella sp.
TAATGGAACCACGCTTCGTGGAGGTGATACGCTCCTGCATGGCACCCATCTCGCTTGCCAAGGTTGGCTGGTAACCCACAGCCGACGGCATACGACCGAGCAATGCGGAAACCTCAGAACCTGCCTGCGTGAAACGGAAGATATTGTCTATGAAGAACATTATGTCAGCCGGCTCGCCATTCTTGCCACCGTGGTCGCGGAACTCCTCCGCCACGGTAAGTCCCGACAGAGCCACACGGGCACGTGCCCCTGGCGGCTCATTCATCTGACCATATACAAGCGTTGCCTGCGATTTCTGCACTTCCTCCGGGTCAACGAGCGACAAGTCCCACTTGCCTTCGTCCATTGCCTTCTTGAACTTCTCGCCATAGCGAATGACACCAGAATCGAGCATGTCTCGTATGAGGTCGTTGCCCTCACGCGTGCGCTCGCCCACACCAGCGAATACCGAGAAGCCATCGTGCCCCTTTGCGATGTTGTTGATAAGTTCCATGATAAGCACGGTCTTGCCAACACCTGCGCCACCGAAGAGTCCAATCTTTCCGCCCCTCATGTAAGGCTCAAGCAGGTCGATGACCTTGATGCCCGTCGGAAGCATCTCCTTGTGGGTTGACAGGTCGTCAAACTTGGGAGCCGGGCGATGGATTGGATAGCTGCCCTTCATGTCAAGCGGCTTCATGCCGTCGATAGGCTCACCGATGACGTTCATCATGCGTCCGCGAATTTGGTTGCCCGAAGGCATTTGGATGGCGGCTCCCGTGGGCACCACTTCCAAACCACGATCCAAGCCATCGGTGCTGTCCATAGCGATACACCGCACAGTGTCTTCGCCTATGTGCTGCTCCACCTCTATGACAAGCTCACGACCATCGGGACGCTTCACTTTCAAAGCCTCGTAAATCTTAGGCAAAACCTTCTCCGGATCCTGTCCCTGCGTGTCAAAGAAAACGTCAATGACAGGGCCGATAATCTGGGAGATATGCCCGTTAATCTGTGCCATATAAATAAGTTTTTATTGATTTTCCGAATGATTAGATGCTCAGCTCGTCAAGCACCTTTATCAGTTTCCTGTCGAAAGGCTTGTCCGAGCGTATGGCCTCAGACAAAGGCACATACACAATCTCGCCATGACGCATGCCAACCATGATGTTGCGCTGCCCCTGCAGTATTGCCTCCACTGCGGCCACACCAGTGCGGCTGGCGAGTATGCGGTCGTGAGCCGACGGACGGCCTCCGCGCTGCAAATAGCCAAGGATGGACACACGCACGTCAAATTCCGGGAACTCCTTGCGCACGCGTTGCGCATAGTACATGGCACCGCACTTGGGGCTTTCCGACACGATGACTATGCAGCTCTTCTTGGACTTGCGTATGCCCCGCTCCATAAACTTCGCCAACTGGTCAACGTCTGTTGAATCTTCCGGAATGATGGCAGCCTCCGCACCACTCGCAATAGCCGAGTTCTGCGCAAGGAAACCAGCATCACGTCCCATGACTTCAACAAAGAATATGCGTTGGTGGCTCTGGGCAGTGTCACGTATGCGGTCAACACAATCTACGATGGTGTTGAGGGTGGTGTCGTAGCCGATGGTGGTGTCAGTGCCATAGAGGTCGTTGTCGATGGTGCCAGGCAAGCCTATGCAGCAGATGTCATAGTCCTGCGCAAAATTCATGGCTCCCGTCAGCGAGCCATTGCCACCTATTACTATAAGTGCATCAATGCCTTCTTTCTTAAGATTCTCGTATGCCTTGTCGCGCCCCTCCTTCGTCATGAAGCCTTTTGAGCGCGCAGTCTTCAGGATTGTGCCACCCTGCATGATTATACCCGACACGTTCTCGGTGGTGAAAGGTTTTATTTCGTCCTCGATGAGACCATCGTAGCCGCGGTATATGCCCTTGATATTGAAACCGTTGCAGATACCAGACCTCGTGACGGCCCTTATGGCGGCGTTCATGCCTGGCGCATCGCCACCTGATGTCAGAACACCGATTGTCTTAATCTTTGCCATGTTCTCTTGCCTATTTTGTTATATATTTCATCGGTATATTATCACTCGCAAAGTTAGGAAATAAATTGTAAACTCGCAAGCCCCATTTTGTTTTTTATACACGTTTAACGATATTATTGCATTATTTGTTCGTGTTTGGAACAGAAATGCAATGCGAGCAAGTCCACTCCATCCTTTGCATTGCCACTGTTTTTAGCAACGCGTCTTCATCGTCCCTTTGGCCATCGTTGATGCATGCCACCTGCGAAAATCCCACTGCGTCCAGCATTTCCCTATCGGCTATCCTGCCTGCCAACAAAACCACAGGCGTGTTTGTCTCCTTTGCGTGGGCAAGCACCACGCTGGGCCATTTGCCCATGAGCGTCTGGCTGTCGGCACTTCCCTCGCCTGTAACCACAATCACTCTTCCTCTTCCGCTTTCGTCTAAAGGAGCAAGATAGTCTTGCGACAACGCGCTTGCGATTCCGTTGCTTCTTATTACCAAATCCGCCCCGCTTTCAACCTTTGCATCCATAAACTGCATAAAGGCATAGCCAAGTCCGCCCGCAGCCCCAGCTCCCGCCTCATTGCTCATGTCAAAGCCCTGATGCCTTGCGGCTGTGGCGGCAAAGGTTCTCGCCCTGCGCTCAAGCTTTTCCACCATTCCGGCATCGGCCCCTTTCTGTGGTGCGAACACGCGTGCGGCACCATGCTCGCCGCAAAGAGGATTGCGAACGTCGGTGGCAAGCGTCACCTTAATGTTCTTTAAAAAAGATATGTCAAAAGGCTCATGCCACGCCTTATTTTCCCTGATCTGCCACGCACGCCTCAAACAACGAAGCATTCCAAGCCCACAATCACTCGTGGCACTGCCGCCGAGCCCGACTATGAATTCACGGCATCCATGCTCCATAGCCCGCACCATCAGCTCACCTACCCCATAGCTTGTCGCAACCAAAGGATTTCTAAGCTCAGGCTCAATCATGGCAAGCCCGACGGTCTTCGCCACCTCTATTATTGCCTTGCCATCTTTTATGCCGAAGGCTGAGTTTGTCCACCGCATCATGGCATCGTGGACGTGGCATCGCACAATCTCGTCGGGGCGCATCGCCTCCAAGAAGCCCTCACCCCCGTCGCTCGCGTCGAAGCAATCAATCCGAGAGTCGGGAAAAGCCTTTTCCAAGCCACGCTTGGCGGCACAGTTTGCCTCACGCGAAGTCATGCAACCCTTGAAGCTGTCTATTGCACAAACAAATCTCATACACAACAAAGAAAATGATTACGGCGCAAAGGCTTTCCCTTTACGATGTCAAGGCAATGCGATTACGGCGTAAAGGCAACGTCATTACGGCGTAATCAGAATCTGATTACGCCGTAAAAGGAAATGGAACCAATAAAAGAGCTATTTTGCGTATGCCACCGAACGGGTTTCGCGAATGACCGTAATCTTCACCTGTCCGGGGTAGGTCATCTCGTTCTGTATCTTCTCGGCAATCTCGCCACTGAGCTTCGTGCTCTCCTCGTCGGTCATCTTGTCGGCCCCGACGATGACGCGCAGCTCGCGGCCTGCCTGTATGGCGTAGGTCTTGGTAACGCCCGGATAGCTCATGGCTATGGCCTCAAGGTCGTTCAACCTCTTTATATATGCCTCCACTATCTCGCGGCGGGCGCCAGGACGTGCTCCCGAAATGGCATCGCAGACTTGCACAATGGGAGCGAGCAGCGTCTTCATCTCCACCTCGTCGTGGTGAGCGGCAATGGCGTTCACTATGTCGGGCTTCTCCTTGTATTTCTCGGCTATCTTGGCTCCGAGCAGGGCGTGCGGCAGTTCGCTCTCCTCGTCAGGCACCTTGCCAATGTCGTGAAGCAAGCCGGCGCGTTTCGCCTTCTTGGGGTTCAAGCCAAGCTCCGCCGCCATCACCGCACACAAGTTCGCCGTCTCACGGGCGTGCTGCAGCAAGTTCTGGCCGTATGAAGAGCGGTACTTCATCTTGCCTATTATGCGTATCAGCTCTGGGTGCAGGCCGTGGATGCCGAGGTCGATGGCGGTGCGCTTTCCAGTTTCTATAATCTCGTTGTCGAGCTGCTTCTTGACCTTTGCCACGACTTCCTCGATGCGTGCCGGGTGGATGCGCCCGTCGGCCACGAGCTGGTGCAGGGCAAGGCGGCACACCTCACGGCGTATGGGGTCAAAAGCTGAAATGACAATGCTTTCTGGCGTATCGTCAACAACTATCTCAACTCCGCACGCTGCCTCCAACGCACGTATGTTGCGCCCCTCGCGGCCTATGATGCGCCCTTTCACCTCGTCGTTGTCAATGTGGAAGACGCTGACCGAGTTCTCAATGGCTGTTTCTGTTGCCACGCGCTGAATAGTCTGTATCACTATTTTCTTGGCCTTCATGTTGGCGTCAAGCTTTGCCTGGTCAACCACCTCGTTGACATAGCTTGCCGCGTCCATCTTAGCCTTGTCTTTCATGCTCTCCACAAGGCGGTTCTTAGCCTCCTCAGCCGACAGCCCCGAAAGCTCCTCCAGCTTGGCGCGCTCCTGCTCCTGCATCTTGTCAAGGTCCTGCTGCTTCACGGCAATGAGGCTCTTCTCATTCTCCACACGCTGTTGTTCACGCTCCAGATCCTGCTTGGTGCGGTTCAACTCCTCCTGACGCTGGTTGAGGGTCAGCTCACGCTGCTTCAGGCGGTTCTCGCTGACCTGGAACTTCTGGTTGCGCTGCTGCGCCTCCTTGTCAAGCTCATTTTTCTTGTTGAGAAATCTCTCCTTGACCTCAAGAAGCTTCTTCTCTTTTATTACATCGGCGTCCTTCTTCGCCGTTTCCATCATCTCATTATATTTTCCCTTGATGACATATCGGAAAATAGCATAGCCGCCAAGCCCGCCAACTATGAGCGCGACCACGACCGCGATAATTATATTTACCATTTGGTATGTATTGTTGTTAGTTTGTGAATTAATATTCCCTTCTTGCGCGTCACTTCTGTTTTAGCTCAGCCTCAATTTCAGAAGTCAGCTCGGCGAGAATATCATCGTATGGCCTTGTGTCGTTGCGCAGCAGTTCACGCTGCAACCTCAGTCCAAGGTCAATCATTGCAAAATAAGTAATCTCCTTATCGCCTTTCCGCCCCTTGTAGGTGTCGAAATAGACATTTAGAAGCTCGTTTATAAGCTCCGCGTCCTTGCGATAAAGAGGCTCATCCTCCTGCGGCACCGTCACGCTGATGTCGGTGTCATAGATATGCAACCTTATAGTTCTTGTCTTCCGTTCTGCTTCTGCCATCGTTTACCTCAGCTTTCGCTCAGCAACGTTATGCATTTGTTGACATCCCTGATGAGCTTGTTGATGCGCCTGCGGGCCGTGTCTATGTCGCCGTCGGTCACCTGTAGCATCTTTACCATCTTGAGGGTGTCGTACTCGTGCTGAATGTGTGCCAACTGAGCCTGCAGGCCCTTGATTTTCTTATCTTTCTCGTCAACCATTGCATAAAGCTCTGCGTTCTCCTTGCGCATGTCAGCGTATTGGAGAAGCATCTGCCTCACACGCGTGGCAAATGTGTTGATAAGTCTTTCGTTGGCATCCATCCTGACACAAAATTGATTTGGTGTTATTTCTTGCCCAGTTTTTTCTCGGCTGCCTGTGCCTCCTCCTGCGACGGGGCCGGCTCCTTCTTTGCGAGCATCACAACTTGATAAACAAAGTCGGTAACCCATTTTTGCGAGAAGTTGAGCCTTGTGTTGTACTTTCTCACATTCAGCACCGACTTCACGACGCTCGGGTCTTTGTAGCTGTTTTTGGTGAAGATGTCCTGCACGGTCTTCTCCGTCATGGCATAAATGGTCTTCTTGAAGATGGAAGGCACGCGGAGCTTGAACTTCATCAAGTTGCCCGTAAGCATCATGAGATCCTGCGAGAAGTTCTGGAACTGCACCAGATACACCTGCACGTCGGGCAGACGCTTGCAGTTGCGACGGATGCTCTGGTCAATCTCCTTGAAGAAACCGTCGTCGGTGCCGTAGATTTCCTTCATCATTTTCTTGCAATGGCTCTTCTCGCCCAAGCCCAGCTTGTTGTTTTGGGTGGGGACGTGGAGGGTGGCCTTGAACATGCGCAGGTCGGGCAGCATCGCCAAGTTGTTTATGCCAACCTGGGCTGCGATGGAAGCCTGGAAATAGACCCTCACGAGGGTCATGTAATCCTGCATCCCGCCAGTCTTCTCCTCTTTTGGTTTTCTATTGAATATTTTTGATAATAATCCCATAATAAATTTTAAAATTACCTTTTTAATTGATTCATACGGAAAAAACAATGCAAAAATACAATAATATTGCGAGAGAACAAAGGAAACGGCAAAAAAATCACTTTAAATAAATATTTTCAGCGTCAGAAAAGTTGTATGTGAATAATAATTCGTATCTTTGCCGAGTATTTTCAGGCATTGTGAAACCACGCCTGCACAACAGGCAAATCAAGTTACGAACGAAACAAAGCATAGCAAAAAAATGAAAGGCATCGTTTTAGCTGGCGGCTCAGGAACCAGGCTGTACCCGATAACAAAAGGCATCAGCAAGCAGCTCATACCCATTTTCGACAAGCCGATGATATACTATCCTGTATCTATACTTATGCTTGCCGGCATACGCGACATTCTCATCATCTCCACGCCCCACGACTTGCCGTCTTTCAGGCGCCTTCTTGGCGACGGGCATGAGTTTGGAGTGCGCTTCAGCTATGCCGAGCAGCCAAGCCCCGACGGTCTTGCCCAGGCTTTTATAATAGGGGAAAAATTCATTGGCGACGACTGCGTGTGCCTTGTGCTCGGCGACAACATCTTCCACGGCGCAGGGCTAAGTGGCATGTTGCACGAAAGCGTCCGCCTTGCCGAGGAAGACAACCTTGCCTCAGTGTTTGGCTATTATGTCAACGACCCCGAAAGGTATGGCGTGGCGGAGTTCGACAACAAGGGCAACTGCCTCAGCATAGAAGAGAAGCCAAGCCACCCCAAAAGCAATTATGCCGTTGTGGGGCTTTACTTCTACCCCAACAGTGTAGTCAACATTGCCAAGAACATCAAGCCGAGCGAGCGTGGCGAACTGGAAATAACGTCAGTAAACCAGGAATACCTCAACCGCAAGCAACTGAAAGTGCAGGTGCTGCAGCGCGGCTTCGCGTGGCTCGACACCGGCACCCACGACAGCCTGTCGGAGGCAAGCACATTCATCGAAGTGATAGAGAAACGGCAAGGCCTCAAGATTGCGTGCCTCGAAGAGATTGCCTACAAGCAAGGCTGGATAACCAAGGACACCCTCATCAGCGATGCCGAACCCATGAAGAGAAACGGATACGGACAGTATCTGTTGCAATTAGCCGAAGAAAAATAGAAACATACACATTATTGATATAACATAATGGAAGAGAACAACAAAAAAACTGTAGATGTACAGACCGACGACCTGCAGCCGTCAAAGCAGAAGCCGCTTATTGACACTGCCGCCATTTACGCAGCGCTGATACTCAACTGGAAATGGTTCTTGCTGTCAATAATCATCTGCGTAGGAACGGCCGCCATATACCTGAGATACACCACTCCCATATACAGGGCATCGACAAAAATGCTCATCAAGGACAACGACAACAATAACAAGGGACGCAGCATAATGAACTCTTCGACCCTTGGCATGGTGTCGAACACCGACGGCATAGACAACGAGATGGAGATACTGACCTCCCACTCGCTTGCCGCGCAGACCGTCAGCGACCTCAAGCTGTATGTCAATTATTACTCTGTCGGGAAAATAAAGGACATCCTGCTCTACAAGACGCAGCCCATATCAGTTGACATGGACGAGAACTACCTTGAGAAGCTCATCGCCCCAATAAGCCTTCTCATAGAGCGGCAAGGGCGCAAGTACCATGTTACAGGCACATACTACGTGGCACTGGGTGACAAACAGGTTGAGGGACCGTATGCGATAAACAAGCTTATAAGTTCTCTTCCAAGCACCATTGGCACCAAGGCGGGAGTATTGAAGCTGACACCCAACAGCCCCGACCCAATGTCAAACGGCCAGCAGATGAAAGTTATCATCCAGTCGCCCATCAGTGCCTCCAACAAATATGTCAGCGAAGTAGGGGTAGGCCTCACGTCGAAGACCACCACCATAGCCCGCATATCAATGAGCGACGAAAGCCCGCAGCGTGCCATCGACTACCTGCGCCAGCTTGTCGTCTGCTACAACCGCCAGGCCAACGAAGACAAGAACGAGGTTGCCGTGCGAACTGAAGACTTCATCAACAGCCGACTGGAAAAGATAAACGCGGAGCTTGGCAACACCGAAGGACAGCTTGAGAGCTTCAAGAAGCGCAACGGAATGGTGGAGCTGAAGATGAATGCCGGCCAAGCCGTGGGCAACGCAGACGCATACCAGCAAAAACTCAACGAGGCCAACACGCAGGTGGCCTTGCTCGACGAGCTGACATCGTTCATCAACAATCCCAACAACAAGTACCAGCCGCTGCCCGTAAACATCGGCATCAACAACGAGACCGCCTCCTCGCTGATAAGCAGCTACAACACCATAGTTCAGAAGCGCAACATGCTGTTGCAGAGCGCGAGCGAGACATCACCCGCCGTCATACCTTTGACCACGCAGCTCGACCAGCTCATGAGCGCCATACAGCGCGCGCTGACCCAGGCTCGCAGGTCTATGGACATTCAGCGCAACTCAGTGGCATCAGAGTTCGGACGCTACCAAGGACAAGTTGGCGAGACACCGGAGCAAGAGCGCATACTCACGCAAATAGGACGGCAGCAGGAGGTGAAATCGGGACTTTACCTCATGCTCCTGCAGAAGCGTGAGGAGAACTCCATTTCGCTTGCCGCCACCGCCGACAAGGGCAAAATCATAGACGGCCCGTCATTCATGGGCAAGGTCAGCCCCAACAAGAAGATGATAATGCTCATCGGCTTGCTCATCGGCCTCGCCATACCCGCATTGCTCATCTATGTCTCAAGGTTCTTCCACTACAAGGTTGAGAGCCACGACGACTTGGCAAACCTCACGAAGCTGCCAATTCTCGCTGACGTGGCCGTCGCCTCAGACGTGGCGAAGACAAAGGCCGACATCGTCGTGCACGAGAACGAGAATAATGTCATGGAAGAGATTTTCCGCTCCATGCGCACCAACTTGCAGTTCATGCTTGAGGAAGACCAAAAGGTTGTCCTCTGCACGTCAACAACGTCGGGCGAGGGCAAGACGTTCACGGCTTCCAACCTGGCAATGTCGTTCGCGCTGTTGGGCAAGAGCGTGCTGCTTGTGGGTCTCGACATCCGCAAGCCGCGTCTCGCCCATCTTTTCGGCATCGACGACGACTCACACGGCATAACCAACCTGCTGATGAAAGAAAACCCGACATGGGAGCAGATAGAAAGCCAGATATTGCCCTCCGGCATAAACAACAACCTCTGCATACTCCCCGCTGGCCCCATCCCACCCAACCCCGCCGAACTCGTGGCACGCCAAAGCCTCGACGACATCTTCAAGGTGCTGCGCGAGAATTTCGACTACATCATTGTGGACACTGCCCCTGCCGGCATCGTTACCGACACCATATCCATTGCCCGCGTGTGCGACATGACGATATACATGTGCCGCGCCGACTATACGCCAAAAGACAGCATCGAGCTGATAAACGAGTTTGCCCAAGAGCACAAGCTGCCCAAGGTGAGCATCGTGCTCAACGGCATCGACCTCTCGAAGAAGAAATACGGCTACTACTATGGCTACGGACGCTATGGCAAATATGGCAAGTACGGACGCAATAAGAACGGCTACGGATATGGCTATTATACCCAATACGGCAAGTACGGCACCTACAGCCAAAGCAACTACGGCGACAAGAACGATAAATCGGTGAAGAGATAATGGCAAGAATTGCAGTAGATTTCGACGGCACAATCGTAGAGCACCGCTATCCAGACATTGGCGAGGAATTGCCTTTCGCCACTGAGACGCTGCGCATGCTCATCAAGGAAAACCATCAGCTCATACTGTGGACAGTGCGTGAGGGCAAACTTCTGCAAGACGCCATAGACTGGTGCCACGAGCGTGGCGTGGACTTCTGGGCCGTCAACAAAGACTACCCGGAAGAGGAGAAAGACAAAAACAACCACTACAGCCGCAAGCTGAAAGCCGACTACTTCATCGACGACCGCAATGTCGGGGGGCTGCCCGACTGGGGCCAAATCTATCACATCATACACGACCACAAGTCGTATGCCCAAATGATGCGGGAGAGATACAGCCAGCATGTGGAAGAACCAAAGAAAAAGCATTGGTGGAACTTTTGATGAGTTAGGAATTAAGGAGTTAGGAAATAGGAATTGCTTGGGAAAATGGAGAAGAAAGACTTGCGAATAGTTTTTATGGGCACGCCAGAGTTTGCTGTCGGCACACTCAGCAAGCTCGTTGATGACGGCTACAACATCGTCGCCGTCGTTACCCAGCCCGACAAGCCCGTAGGCCGACACCAAGACCACCTGCAGCCTTCCGAGGTAAAGCAATATGCTCTGGCTCACAACATCCCAGTACTTCAGCCCGTGAAGATGAAAGACCCGGCATTCGTAGAGGAGCTTGCCGCATATAAGGCCGACTTGCAGGTTGTGGTGGCTTTCCGCATGTTGCCCGAGGTGGTTTGGTCGATGCCACGGTTTGGCACGTTCAACGTCCACGCCGCGCTCCTCCCACAATATCGCGGGGCAGCACCCATCAACTGGGCAATAATAAACGGCGAAAAGGAGACGGGGGTTACCACTTTCTTCTTGGACAAGAACATTGACACTGGCCGCATAATCCTGCAAAAACGCTTTCCCATTCCCGACGATGCCGACGCTGAGTACGTTTACGATGGACTGATGAAGATAGGGGCTGACATTGCCGAGGAGACCATAAACCTCGTGCTGAAAGGAGACGGAAACGTCAGCGCGACCGACCAATCTGAGCTGATTTCCAGCAACGGCATGGACAAGCTGCATGGCGCACCGAAAATTTTCAAGGAGACATGCAATATCAACTGGCGGCAGACGGCAAAAAAGGTTTACGACTTCGTAAGAGGCCTGTCGCCCTATCCAGGGGCATGGACAACCCTAAAGCCCATTGACGGAAATGCCGCCAAAACGAATGCCCTGAAAATCTTCAAGACAACCAAAACGGGAAATAGTGCCGACGGTGCGCAGCCCGGCACACTGCTCATCGACAAGTCACATCTTTATATAGCCTGCCTCGACCAATGGCTTGAGATAACCGAACTCCAGCTGTCGGGCAAAAAACGCATGACAGCCCGCGACTTCCTCAACGGCAACCGCAACATCGAAGAGTTTAGCGTTTGCTGAATAAAAGCGAAACATTTTTACAACACCCCCTCTGAGAATGGCGTATTTCAAACCAAACCCTCCTTTGGCTCGAAATACGCCATTCTCAGAGAAGTTTGCAACAGGTTGATTACAAAGCACTTCCGAATTTATTACATCTTTTATTGCCTTTCCACTTCATCCTTACGGCGCGAGGTAGCATGCTTTACGCCGCCGAGATGTCTTCTTGCCGCCGCCAAAGACTCACCTTCGCGGCGTAAAGCACCAGCCTTCGCGCCGCCGGGAAGACCTCTCTACGGCTGTCGAGTGTCTCAATAAGGTCAAAAACGCACGATGTTAAAGATTTTAACATCTCCTTGCCCGTTTTTTCACTACCCGGATTTATGTCATATTTTTAAACACATAGAGGGGGCGTGCCACAATGTTGGCACGCCCCCTCTATGTGTCATCGCTTTCGATTACAGGTCCCAGCCCACTGCCGAGGCACCGAGCACGGCTGCCGAGCTACCCTCAAGGCTGCTGATGAGGAACTTTGCCTTGCCCTTGAAAATCTTCAGCACATTCTCGTCGTAAGCTTTCTTCAGAGGCACCATGAGCAGGTCGCCCGCCTTAGCCATACCACCGAAGAAAATGAATGCCTCAGGAGAGGAGAATGCCGCAAAGTCGGCACAAGCCTCACCAAGCATCTTGCCTGTAAACTCGTAAATGTCGATAGCGAGCTGGTCGCCCTTGCCTGCGGCAATGCTTACATCAAGCGAAGTGATGTCCTCTGGGTTAAGCTCACGCAGTGATGAAGGGCGGTCGGTCTTCTGCAGCATCTCGCGTGCCGTGCGTGCCACGCCCGTTGCCGAGCAGTAAGCCTCAAGGCATCCCTTGCGCCCGCATCCGCATGGACGGCCATTCTCGCCGCGCACCATGATGACGTGGCCAAGCTCGCCCGCGAAGCCGTCGCATCCATATACCATCTGGCCGTTGATGACTATGCCAGAACCCACGCCTGTGCCAAGGGTAATCTCTATGAAGTTCTTCATGCCACGCGCTGCACCGTAGGTCATCTCACCCATAGCGGCGGCGTTGGCGTCGTTGGTCATTGCCACAGGAATGCCGAGCTTCTCAGAGAACATGCTTGCCAAAGGCACAATGCCATTGTGAGCCCACGGCAGGTTGGGGGCAAACTCTATGGTGCCCGTGTAGTAGTTGCCGTTGGGAGCTCCGATGCCCATAGCCTTGATTGTCTCTATGCCACCCACCTGCTCTATCACTGGCTGCAATGCAGTGACGCAGGCATCTACATATTCGTCAACCTTCTCGTAAGCACCGGTCTTGATGGCTGTCGTGGCCTTGATGTCGCCACGTGCATCTACTATTCCGAACACAGAGTTAGTGCCGCCAAGGTCCAAGCCTATGACGTAGGGTTTCAAAATTGGTTCTTCCATTTGTTATGTTTTTAGTTACTAAAATTATTCAAACGAGTGTAGTTGCAAAGTTAGTAAATTATTTGAGAAGTGATAAAAGAAATACGATTTTTTTAGAAAGATTTGCGCAGAAATAAAACTTTTGCTATCTTTGCGCAACATTGTATATTAACATGACAAGAGAAGAAGACATCAAGAATGCCGTAAAGGTCTTGAAGGAGGGCGGAGTAATACTCTACCCCACCGACACAGTATGGGGCATAGGCTGCGATGCCACCAACGCAGAAGCTGTTGCCAAAGTTTATAAAATAAAGCACCGCGATGATTCAAAGGCGCTCATCTGCCTCGTCGATTCCGACGCTCGTCTGCAACGCTACGTCCGCAACGTGCCCAACATAGCATGGGACTTGCTCGACCTCGCCACAAAGCCCACCACCGTAATCCTTGACGGGGCTGTGAATCTGGCGGCCAACCTCATTGCAGAGGATGGCAGCATTGCCATGCGCATCACGAAAGAGCCTTTCTCAAAGGAGCTGTGCTACCGTTTCCAGAAAGCCTTGGTATCTACAAGCGCCAACATCAGCGGTGAGCCGCCTGCCCAGAACTACCAAGACATCAGCCAGGAACTGATCGACAGCGTGGACTATGTCTGCTGGTCGCGCCGACAGGAACACAAGCCGCATACTCCAAGCTCTATAGTAAGGCTTAGGCCTAACGGAGAGGTTACTATAGTTAGGGGTTAGAAGTTAGAAGTTAGGAGTTAGGAGTGAAGAGTGAAGAGTTTTGAATTATGAATTTCGGATTGTCAAAGGCCATAGCATGGAGGGAGCGCAACCTGACCGACAAGCAGGCCACGTCGGTGCTGGCATTCTTCATAGGCATACTGGCTTCGCTTGCAGCCTACCTTCTCCATTCGCTCATAGCCCTCATACAACGGCTGCTGACTGAGGACTTTGTCAGCAATCGTGCCAACTGGCTATACCTTGTGTTCCCAGTCATAGGCATTCTGCTCACCACCTTGTTTATAAAATATGTGGTGCGCGACAATATCTCCCACGGCATCACGCGCGTGCTATATGCCATCTCCACCAAGCAGTCGAAGCTGAAAGCCCACAACTGCTGGACTTCAATAGTGGCCTCAGCACTCACCATCGGCTTCGGCGGCTCGGTTGGCGCAGAGGCCCCGATAGTGCTCACTGGCTCGGCCATAGGCTCCAACCTCGGACAGATGTTCAAGCTCAACAACCGCCGTCTCATGGTGCTCGTGGGCTGCGGCGCGGCGGCAGCCGTGGCAGGCATCTACAAAGCCCCCATAGCCGGAATGGTGTTCACCCTTGAGGTGCTGATGATAGACATGAACATGGCATCGATAGTGCCTATAATGATAGCTACCATCACCGCCGATGTCGTCAGCTATATTCTGGCAGGCACGTCCACAATGTTCAGCTTCCAGCTCGACAGCGCATGGAGCGTGGAGCGCATACCCGGCACGGTGCTGCTCGGAGTGTTCTGCGGCTTTGTGAGCCTTTATTTCATGCGCGGCATGACTTGGTGCGAAAGCCAATACGCCAAGATGCACAACCACCCTTACATAAAGCTTCTGACTGGCGGACTGTTGCTGAGCGTGCTAATTTTTTTCTTCCCCTCACTCTATGGCGAAGGCTGGAACAGTCTTGGCATTCTCCTCAGCGGGAAAACCCAAGCCGACTGGAACCAGATAATGAACGGCTCGCTCTTCTACGGCCACTCTGAGCTGCTCGTGGCTTACATAGGCATGGTGATACTCTCAAAGATTGTTGCCACATCCTCCACAAACGGCGCGGGCGGCTGCGGCGGAACATTCGCGCCGTCGCTTTTCGTGGGCGGTTTTGCCGGCTTTTTCTTCTCGCGCATCTGGAATATTGAGCAGATAGGCGTTTACTTGCCAGAGAAAAACTTCGTCCTGCTTGGCATGGCGGGGGTAATGGCGGGAGTGATGCACGCCCCGCTGACAGGCATCTTCCTCATCGCGGAGATTACCGGCGGCTACCAGCTC
>CAZTUD010000049.1:0-8101 GCA_964616945.1 uncultured Prevotella sp.
ATAGTCTGAACGTCTCCCTTTGTCTTGCCTCCTGTGCGAGGTTGTCGGTCAAGTGGGTGTGTTTTGAGCGGTAAACGGGGATGCCTCCTATGCGGCGGAAAATCGCTCCCAATGGCCAGAAAAACCATTCCTTTTTCATAAGGAAGTTTATTCGCATTCCTTGGGAGCGCATATATAACTGCCCCAAGACAAAATCCCAGTTGCTTGTGTGGGGCGCAAGGGCTATGATACACTTTGTAGGAAGCCCGACCGTCACTTTAAGCTTCCATTTCCATCGTTCCAGCAAAAGCCAGTTGCAAAAGTTCCTTAGCATGGCAGGTCTATCCTAAGTTTCCTATCTTGTCGATTATGTCGGTGGCTTGTTGGTTGAAGTCCTTAATAAGGGTCTTATAGTAATCGTGTGCTTTCATTCCTGGTTCGGGATGAGAGACACGCGCAACAAAATCGTTGCGTGTGATGATGATTGTTGACAGCAGATTGTCGGCAGCCTCCATATTGTCTTTGTTGCCATAGAGTGCAGTGGCCATAGCCTCGGCAAACAGGTCGCCACATACGTAGTTTATGTTGCGCTTCAAGTCTCTTTTCTTTGCCATAGTAAATGTCTTAATTGATGGTTGTTCTTAAAAATATGTCCAAAGATAAGCAAAAAAATGGAAACGGCATAGAGAAATGAAAAAAAAGTTTCAAAAACTTGTTTTCTTGCCCTTTTCTTTCACCATGTCGTGGGAAATACGTACTTTTGCAAAAAGAAAACACATTTATTACTTATAATATCACAAGCTATGAAAACAAGTGTTCTCCAGCAGGCGCGTGCCCAGTACCAGCCAAAGCTCCCCAAAGGTCTTCAGGGAGCCGTGAAAGTGACAGAAGGCGAGCCAACACAGAGTGTAGGCGACCAGGAAGAAATCAAGAAGCTTTTCCCCAACACATACGGCATGCCACTCATTGAGTTTGTGCCCGGCGACAAGGTGTCGGACAACAAGCTGAATGTTGGTGTCATTCTCAGTGGCGGACAGGCTCCCGGTGGCCACAACGTAATATGCGGCATCTTCGACGCAGTGAAGAAGATGAATGCAAGCAACAAGGTGTATGGTTTCCTCATGGGACCTGGCGGACTTGTTGACCACAACTATATTGAACTTACGTCTGAGCTTGTTGACGAATACCGCAATACTGGCGGCTTCGACATGATAGGCTCTGGTCGCACCAAGCTTGAGAAGGTGGATCAGTTTGAGAGGGGCTTGGAAATAATCCGTGGGCTGGACATCAAGGCTATTGTCATAATCGGTGGTGACGACTCCAACACCAATGCTTGTGTCCTTGCCGAATACTACAAGGCAAAGAACTATGGAGTGCAGGTCATTGGTTGTCCCAAGACTATTGACGGAGACCTGAAGAACGACCAGATTGAGACTTCGTTCGGTTTCGACACTGCCACCAAGGTTTATTCTGAGGTAATTGGCAATATAGAGCGCGATGCTAACTCAGCGCGCAAGTATTGGCATTTCATCAAGCTTATGGGGCGGTCAGCCTCGCACATTGCTCTGGAATGCGCACTACAGACACAGCCCAACATCTGCCTCGTTTCTGAGGAAATAGAGCAGAAAGACATGACGCTCAACCAGATAGTGGAGCAGATAGCCACGGCTGTCGCCAAGCGTGCGGAGGATGGCAACAACTTCGGCGTGGTGCTCATACCGGAAGGTCTCATCGAGTTCATACCTGCCATAGGCCGTCTTATCGACGAGCTGAACGACTTGCTCGCCAAGCATGGTGCGGACTACAAGGATCTTGACAAGGATGCACAGCGTGAGTATATCCTTGCCCATTTGAGCGAGGCCAATGCCGCAACATTTGCTACTTTGCCTGAGGGTGTGGCACGCCAGCTTTCACTCGATCGCGACCCTCACGGCAACGTGCAGGTTTCGCTCATTGAGACGGAGAAGCTCATTTCCGATATGGTAGGTACAAAGCTTGCAGAATGGAAAAAGGAAGGCAAATATGTTGGCGCGTTCGCGGCTCAGCACCACTTCTTTGGCTATGAGGGTCGGTGCGCAGCGCCTTCCAACTTCGATGCCGACTATTGCTATGCCCTTGGGGTAAGTGCAGCCAACCTCATTGCCAACGGCAAGACAGGCTACATGGCAATCGTCAAGAACCTTTCCGCTCCCACCGACGAATGGAAGGCAGGTGGCGTGCCAATTACCATGATGATGAACATGGAACGTCGCAATGGCGAAATGAAGCCGGTCATACGCAAGGCCCTTGTCGAGCTTGATGGTGCTCCATTCAAGGAGTTTGCGGCCCATCGTGAGGAATGGGCACGCAAGACTTGCTACATCTACCCAGGCCCAATACAGTATTGGGGACCAACGGAAGTCTGCGACCGTGAGACCAAGACGTTGGCACTTGAGAATGCCGCAAAATAATTGCGCTTGATGACAAGGAAGCCACCCCATCGACATAAGTCTTCTGCCCGTAGTTACCGTGGACGGAAGAGGTCTCATCGTCATGGATTGGCTTCCTTGCCTTTTTTGTCGTTCTTTCGCAGGGGCAACCGGAAAGTGTGGATTATAGGAGGCCTCGCCATAATGGCTCTTTACGTGTGGGTTTTCTATTATTTCTTTGTTGGTCCTACAGGATTTCGGTGGCGCGCTTTCTATGGGGATGCCAAATACCCGGAAGGCTATGAAATTCATGGCATTGACATCTCACACTATCAAGGGAAAATCAACTGGGACAGACTGCGCTCCAATGCTCTTATTGACGGATGTCCTTTGAGGTTCATCATTGTGAAGGCAACGGAAGGCTCGTCGCAGATTGACCCAAACTTCAATGACAATTTCTACCAAGCCCGTGAATACGGCTTTGTTCGTGGGGCTTACCATTTTTGGGGCATCCATTCATCCGCACGTTCCCAGGCTAACTTCTTCTTGAAGAAAGTCCATCTCCAGAACGGCGACTTGCCTCCTGTGCTCGATATTGAGCACAAGCCGCAGGGACAGAGCGTAGAAGACTTTCAGACAGATGTGCTCACTTGGTTGCACATTGTGGAAGACAAATACCATGTTAAGCCCATAATCTATACATATTACAAGTTTAAGCAGGCTTATCTGAGTACACCAGTATTCGACGATTATCCTTATTGGATAGCCCACTACTATGTGGACAAAGTTGAATACAAGGGTAAGTGGAAATTTTGGCAGCACACAGACACTGGTGTATTGCCGGGCATCACGGGCAATGTTGACCTTAATATATACAATGGTTCATACTACGACCTTATGCGCCTTACGATAGGCAATCAGGATGAGGTTGAGGTTGCGGAGTAGATCGATCAGGCAAGCTTTTCCAGTCGGCGCTTGGCTTCGGGATAGTCTGGACACAGCCTCAGTGCTTTCTCATAGTTGCGCTTTGCCGCCGATGGCATTCCCTCCTGTTCGCATTCCCTGCCCATGATGAGATACTCCACGGCAAGTTGTTTAAGAAAGTCATTTTTCTGTTTTATTTCTTCTGTTAGGTGCTCTATCTTCTTGCGCTGTTGGTTGATGATGTCAAGCTTGCGGCGTAAGTAGCGTCGAGGCACTGGTTTTTCAATGTCATAACGGCTGTGTATGGCAAGGAAAAAATTGTCGAGTGCAGCCTGCATGTCCCCACGGTCGAAAGCTTGCACGGCATTCCAATACTCCTTGTCGGCTTTTGACTGTTTCAAGGCAGTGCTTATAATGCCTTGGTTGTTATAATTCTTGGCGAAGCTGACGACCTCCGCTCTTACAAACACGTCAGAGCGATGGATAGGCTCTTTAAGCGTGATACCTTTTAGTGAGGTGCAACGTGACAGTGCCACGTATGTTTGGCCGCCAGCAAATACGCCGCCAGAGAAGTCAATTTTCACATGGTTGAAAGTCAGGCCTTGGCTTTTATGTACGGTTATTGCCCATGCAAGGCGTATGGGAAATTGGGTGTATGTGCCTAATTCCGTTTCCTCTATCTTCTTTTCCTTTTCGTCGAACGTGTATTTGATGTTGCTCCATATCTCCCTTTCAACGTCATATTCCTTGCCATCTTCCGTAGCAATATAAATGCGGTCGTGTGTATCATCGTCAAAGCCAATGATGGTGCCTAATGTGCCATTTACCCAGCGGCGGTCGGTATCATTACGCACAAACATCACCTGCGCCCCCGTTTTCAGTTGGAGTTCCTTGGGTGTTGGCAGGCTGTTCTCTGGAAATTCTCCGTTTATGATGCCAATGAATGTCTCAGGAGTCCCTGCTATTTGGCGAAGCCTGTTATTGTTGATGAAATCTACAGTATCACGGCGAGTGGAGAGAGTTATTGACAGTTTTGTGTCTTGGGCATCTTTATTATTGTCTTTTGCCTCCACTTCTTTGCTGTCAGCTACTTGCTGGTTGAGCAAGTTTAGGTCGGTTTCATTGACTTGGGAGGTTCTTATGTGGTCGAGGATGTTGATGAAAACAGGATCTTTCTGTCGATACACTTTCTTTAACTCAATGGACACGAGCTGTATTTGCTGGAATACCTTTGCATGGAAAAAGAAAGCAGATGGATAGAACGGGCGGAGCAGAGTGCGATCTTCCTCCCTTACAACTGGCTCAAGTTGGTATATGTCGCCGACGAGAAGAAGCTGTTTGCCGCCAAAAGGTTCCCGCATGTTTCCGCTATAGATGCGTAACACCTTGTCGATGAAATCGATGATGTCGGCACGTACCATGCTAATTTCGTCGATAATGATTAATTCAAGTTCGCGGATGACCTTTATCTTCTCGCCGTTGTATTTGAGTGTCTTACGTATGTTGTAAACCGAATATTGTGTGTCGTTGGGCAAGAGAGGGTGGAACGGTAACTTGAAAAAACTGTGCAGTGTGGAGCCTCCGGCATTGATTGCCGCAATGCCAGTTGGCGCAAGTATTACGTGTTTCTTCTTCGTGTGTGAGGCAATATATCTCAGGAATGTTGATTTGCCCGTCCCCGCTTTTCCTGTCAGGAATAGCGAGCGACGGGTAAACTGTATTATTTGGAGGGCTTGCTGAAGCTCTGCATTTTCAACATCTATGGTTTCTTCACCCATTACAAATCGTCGAGATTGACTTGTTCTTCTGTCTTCCGTTTCTTCTCGGCCTTTGGTTTTTGCTCGGCATTCTCTTTCTGTTGTTGTCCCTCATTGTTTTCTGCGTTTGTGGTGGCTGACGGCTCAACTATAGGCTCTCCATTCTCGTCCAATATGACTTCTTCATCTGTGATAATCTGGGTGCTGTCGTTTTGGATAGTGTCTTGTTTTGCGGGGGCGTAATAGCTTTGGCACATATACATGTCCTGTGTGATGCCATCTTCCTCGGTCGGTTTTTTGAAGCGGCCATGATATTTCTTGAAGGCAGGGTCGGAGAGCAGAGAGTGCATGAACAGTCCGGTTATTGGCAGGGCTGTCCTGGAGCCTTGTCCGAGTGCACCAGTACGGAAATGTATGCTTCGGTATTCTCCGCCTACCCATGCACCTACGACGAGGTTTGGCGACACGCACTCAAACCATGCGTCGGAGTGGTTGTTCGACGTACCCGTCTTGCCTCCGAAATCGGTGTTGTAAAAACCGCCCGCATATTCCTTTGCGAGCAGACTTTGGCTTGTTCCTCCTGGTTCGCGCGTTCCACCTATCAGGAGTTGTTGCATCAGGAATGCGCTC
This sequence comes from uncultured Prevotella sp., assembly GCA_964616945.1. Taxonomy (GTDB): domain Bacteria; phylum Bacteroidota; class Bacteroidia; order Bacteroidales; family Bacteroidaceae; genus Prevotella. The sequence continues at coordinate 5,699 of CAZTUD010000049.1, forward strand.
TTGTATGGTATGACTTGTTCAGCTTGGCTCTTGTCCTCATACACCACCTTACCGTTTTTGTCTTCTATGCGCGTTATGAGCACAGGGTCGTGGTGCATGCCATTGTTGGCTATGGTGCAATAAGCGTTTGTCAGTTCCAGAAGCCTCACATCGCTTGCACCGAGGGCAAGCGACGGTTGGTCGTCGAGTGGGCTTTTTATCCCCATTGCCTCGGCAGTGGCTATGATGCGCTTGATGCCCATCTCTTGTCCGAGGCGCACGGCAACTGAGTTGATGCTCTTTGCAAATGCGCTCTTCAGTGGCAGGGAGTCGCCAGAAAACGAACCATTGGCGTTGGTAGGTGTCCACGTTACCATCTCGTTTTTCTTCTTGTCAAAGACTTGCATTGAGATGTATTCGTCGCGCCGCTTGTCACAAGGTGTCAGTCCTTGGTTCATGGCTTCGGTGTAAACGAAGAGCTTGAACGTGGAGCCAGGCTGCCGTTCGGCGGTAACCTTGTCATATTTCCAATACTTGAAATCAATGTCACCCACCCAGGCTTTCACTGCTCCCGTTTGTGGTTCCATCGCGACCATTGCGCAGTGCATGAACGATACCATGTATTTTATGGAATCCTCGGAAGTCATGTCCTTTGTGATGGTGCCTTTTTCGTAATCAAACAGTTTTACGGGGTGCACCCACTCCTTGTAATAATACGCAATGGAGTCAGGGTTGTTGGGGTATTTCGCCTGCAGTGCCTTGTAGAATGGTAGTCGCTGTGCTATTTGGTCGATGAAACCGGGTATTTCGTTGCCATTCTCGTCGCGCCACGGTGCCTGGCGCATCCAGTTCTTGTCTTGCTTGCGGAAAATGCTCCAATGGTTGTTGAAGTTGCCCTGCACCTTTTTCATTTGCGTTATGGCGGCCTGCTCTGCATACTCCTGCATTCGGCTGTCGAGGGTTGTGTATATTTTCAACCCCGCACTGTAGAGGTCGTATTTGGGATGCGTCTTGCCGTCGTCGTCCTCATCGACAAAAGTTGTGTCCATGTATTCAGCCAATGCCTGCCTGAAGTATAGTGCCTGACCGTCATAGTTTTCTTCCACCTTGAAGTGCAATGTGATAGGCAGCTGCCGTAGCGAGTCGCAAGCTTGCTTGCTGAGGTCGCCGTGGGTGTACATGTTGGCAAGTACAACATTGCGTCTCCGCTTGCTGTTTTCCGGGTTAAGCTTGGGATTGTAGAGAGTCGTGGCCTTGAGCATTCCTACGAGGACGGCACAATCCTGTGTGGAGAGGCTGTCGGGTGTGGTGCCAAAGTAGGTTTTGGCTGCCGTCTTTATGCCGTATGCATTGTTGCCGAAATCAACTGTGTTGGCATACATCTCTATGATTTCTTTCTTATTGAAACGCGCTTCAAGCTTTGTCGCAATAATCCATTCCTTACTCTTTACGATGAGTATTTTCAGCCCTGGTATTTTACCAAGCAAGCCTGTGCTATATTGGGAGCGCACTCTGAACATGTTCTTGGCAAGCTGTTGCGATATGGTGGATGCGCCGCGTCCGTCGTGTCGCAATACGGCATCTTTCATGGCGGCGAAAATGCCTACGACATCCACAGCCATGCCTCGTGGGCGCTTATAGAAGCGTTCGTCCTCGGTATCTACAAGGGCCTTGAAGAAGTCAGGATTTACCTGTTCGTATTTTACGGGCGTGCGGTTCTCGTTGAAGAATTTGCCTATAAGCTTTCCGTCAGCACTGTATATTTCCGATGCTTGGCTTATCTGCGGGTTCCATATACCGTCAAAAATGCCTGGGCTCTTGCCAAACAGCCAAAGGAAATTTATATCTACCGCGCCGAGGTAAACCAGCAGCAGGACAAGAAACGAGGCGATGCCTACCAGTGTTTTGGTGTACCATGCGCGTCCGCGATACAAACTTTTATACCACGGCCAGAAGCCGCGAATTTTTCGCCAGCACCAGCCCAAAAAGGCTTTAAGTTTTTTCATCTTGTAATGAGTAAATTATTGGCTTTGCCAATAAGACATGTTTCTATTGCAAAAATACAAAATAATATGCTCATGGCATATTATTGTCGATATATTTTATAATTTCTTCAATATTTTCGGGACTAAACCATTTTATGCCTGAGTCTTTTTTGAACCAAGTGAGTTGTTTGCGCATATATCTGCGTGTATTGGACTGGATTTGTCTTATTGCCTCGTCACGAGTGAGTAGTCCGTCAACGTATGGAAACATTTCCTTGTACCCAACCGTATTCAACGCGTTGAGGTTCCTGTAGGGCAATACTTTGAGAACTTCATGTTCGAGGCCTTCGTCCATCATCTTCAAGACACGGGCGTTGATGCGGGCATACATTTCATCACGTGGCCTGTCAAGTCCAATTTTTACGATTTTGAACGGACG
>CAZTUD010000049.1:8111-14628 GCA_964616945.1 uncultured Prevotella sp.
TTGATGCGGTGCTTACGAAAAGATGTGTAGGTCTTGCCGGTTAAATGGATGATTTCCAAAGCATGTACTACCCTGCGCGGATTGTTGCGGTCAACCATCTTCCAGTGTTCGTAATCCAGGTGTTTAAGTTCTTCCACGAGTGTCGGCAGCCCCTCTTGGCTCAACCTCCGCTTCATCTCGTTCCTGGTCTTGTCATCTACTGTTGGTATGTCATCGATGCCATTGCATACGGCATCGATATACATCATGCTTCCTCCTGAAAGCAGGGCGGCTTCGTGCCCGATGCCGTCCTCTTGTCCGCTAAAGAGCCTTTCCAGCAATGCAAGGCAATCGCTTTCGAAAAGCGAAGCACTGTAGTAATCGGTAACATGGTGATTACCAACGAAATAGTGCCTTGCCTTGCCTTGTTGCTCATTGGTTGGTGCTGCCGTTCCTATTGGCAGCTCTATGAAAATTTGGCGTGAGTCGGCATTGATGACAGGAGTATGCAGGTGTTGGGCAATGCTGATTGCCACTTCGGTTTTCCCAACACCTGTAGGTCCTAAGAGGACAAACAAGACTTTTCCCCTATCTGATGATGCCACGCTTCGAGGTGCTTACAAAGTCGATAATGTATTGTACTTCAGGCGTTACCTGAAGTTCGCTCTTTATCTTCTTTATCCCGTCGGCAAGTATTCCCTCGCTGTACAGAGTGCGGTAGGCATTATGGATGAGTTCTATGAGGTCGTTGCTGAAACCATGCCGGCGCAGGCCGATGAGGTTGACACCAGCATAGCGCGTGGGTTCCTTGCCGGCAATGATGTAGGGCGGGATGTCCTGGCTGAAGCGGCAACCGCCTTGTATCATTACGTAGCCGCCAATTTTGCAGAACTGGTGGCAGAGCACTGTTGCCGATATTACGGCATTGTCATCTATTGTAACCTCGCCAGCGAATTTCGTGGAGTTACCAATGATGCAATAGTTGCCGAGAACACAGTCGTGTGCGAGGTGCATGTTCTCCATGAGCAAGTTGTGGTTGCCTACGATAGTCCTGCCTTTGGAGGCCGTGCCGCGCGAAATGGTAACATTCTCGCGGATGCTGTTGAAGTCGCCGATGATGCACTGTGTGTCCTCGCCCTTGAACTTCAAGTCTTGGGGCTTTGTGGCAAGACTTGCGCCGGGGAACACTTCGTTGTTGTTGCCTATGCGCGCACCATAGTTTATGGTTACGCTGTTGTGCAACACGTTGTTGTCGCCAAGGATGGTGTTCTTGTCAATAAAGCAAAATGGGCCGATGGTGTTGTTGTCGCCCAGCTTTGCTTCAGGGTCAATGTATGCTAATGGACTAATGTGGTTCATGTTTTTTCGGATGTTTAGCTAAAACTATTCTTCGTTCTTAGTTATTTGTGCGGTAAATGTTGCCTCTGACACAACGTGGTCGCCCACGAACATGTAGCCTTTCATGGAACTTATGCCATGCCTGACAGGGCCGAGAAGCTCAACACGGAAGAGAAGCGTGTCGCCGGGAACGACTTTGTGCCTGAACTTCACGCCATCAATCTTTAGGAAATAGGTTGACCATTTTTCCGGTTCCTGGAGTTGGCTCAGCACCAGTAGGCCGCCGCATTGTGCCATTGCCTCAATCTGAAGCACGCCTGGCATTACTGGCTCTTGTGGGAAATGTCCCTGGAAGAACGGCTCGTTCGAGGTTACATTTTTCACTCCAACGATGGTGTTTGCGCCCATAGCTATGATTTTGTCAACAAGCTGCATGGGGTAGCGGTGGGGTAGGAGCTGGCGAATGCGCACATTGTCCATCAGCGGCTCGTCGTTTGGGTCGTAAATGGGAGCCTGGATTTCGTGCTTGCGTATTTCGCGCCGCATTTGGCGGGCAAACTGGTTATTGATGGTGTGCCCCGGACGTGTGGCGATAATGCGGCCCTTGATGGGCTTGCCTATGAGTGCCATGTCGCCTATGATGTCGAGAAGCTTGTGGCGCGTGCACTCGTTGTCCCATTGCAACGGACGGTGCTGTATGTAGCCTATCTTTGTTGCGTCAATGTGCGGAACATGCAACAAGTCGGCGAGCTTGTCGAGCTTTGCCTGCTCCACCTGCCGCTCGTAGATTACGATGGCATTGTCAAGGTCGCCGCCCTTGATGAGGTTGGCCTCAAGCAAGGGTACGATGTCTCTCACAAAGACGAACGTGCGTGCTGGAGCAATCTCCTCAGCATACTTGTTTATGTTGTCAAGGGTGGCGAACTGCGAGCTTATGAACTTTGAGTTGAACGAGCACATGGCCGTGATGGAGAAGTCCTCATCGGGCAAAATGGTGATGACTGAGCCGCTCTCGTCGTCCCGCACTTCTATCTTCTTGCGTATGATGTAGTAGTCCTTTGGGGCATTCTGGCTTACTATGCCAACTTTCTTTATTTGCTCTACATACATGTCGGCTGCGCCGTCGAGAATGGGGAACTCTGGACCGTTGACTTGTATGAGGCAGTTGTCGATGCCAAGGGCATATAGTGCCGACATGCCATGCTCTATGGTAGATACACGGGCATCTCCTTTCTGTATCACGGTGCCCCGATGGGTGTCAACCACGTTTTCCGCCACTGCCTCAATGACAGGTTGCCCCTCAAGGTCAATGCGCTGTATTTTGTACCCTGAGTTTTCAGGTGCAGGATTGAAAGTCACTGTAAGGCTCAGGCCGGTGTGCAGCCCCTTGCCGAAGAGGGAGAAGCTTCCTCCAAGTGTCGTTTGTTTCTCAGCATCCATATCATTTGTTCTTTTTCAGTTCTTCAACCTCTTTCTGCAAGGCATTCAGTTGCTTGTATATCTCTGGCAGCTTTCTCAGAAGAGTCTGGCTCTTGAAGAAGGCCATCTTTGGCATTGGCGGCGTGCCTATCAGTGTCTGGTTGCTCTTTATTGAGCCAGGGGCTCCCGACTGTGCGCCAAGCAGCACATTGTCTCCAATGGTGATGTGCCCGGAAACGCCCACTTGGCCGCCGAACATGCACCACTTGCCAACCTTTGTTGAGCCTGCTACACCTACCTGTGCCGACATGACGGTGTTTTCGCCAATGTCTGTGTTGTGGGCAATCTGCACGAGATTGTCGAGCTTTACGCCCTTGCGGACATACGTTGAGCCCATAGTGGAGCGGTCAACGCACGAGTTGGCACCTATCTCAACGTTGTCTTCAATGGTTACTATTCCGATTTGCGGAATCTTGTCGTACTGCCCAGTTTCCTGATTGGGGGCGAAACCGAAACCGTCGGCACCTATCACCGTGCCGGAATGTATGACAACATTGTTGCCAAGGCGGCAGTCGTGATAGATGCTCACATTGGGGTAGAGCACACAGTTGCCACCTATCTTGACGTTTTCCATGACTGTCACATTGGGATAAATCTGGCATCCGTCGCCTATTTCGACCCCATCGGCTATGTAGGCAAAAGCTCCTACGTAGCAGTTCCTGCCTATTTTGGCTTTCGGCGATATGAAGGCCAAGCTGTCTATGCCTTGCCGCTTCGGTTTTGCCGATTCATAGAGCTGAAGCAGCTTTGCCACACAATCTCTGGCGTTTTTCACCCTGATGAGGGTTGCCTTGACGGGATGCTCTATCTCGATGCTTTCGTCAACAAGCACTATTGTTGACTGTGTGTCGTAGATGTAATGTATGTATTTGGGGTTGGCAAGGAAGGAAATGGCTCCAGGCACACCATCCTCAATCTTTGCGAAAGTATGCACTGAGGCGTTTTCGTCGCCTTCCACCCTTCCTTGTATGAATTGGGCTATTTGCTTTGCAGAAAATTCCATCATAAAAGAATGTTTGTTGAAACGTTTCTGCAAAAATAATCATTTATTTTCTAATGATGTTGAAAACTGTTGATTATTTCAGATTTTTATGACACAAAAGGCGCATAGTTGCACACTTGTACGCCTTTTGTGAAATAAATTATGGCTATTGTGGTAAATTTTCAAGTTCAAGTGCCATTTGCTTTTGCATGGCCTCAGCCTTGTCTGCCGCCGCGAATGCAAAGTCGTCGCCGTGTCCGGCATAGATGATGCCACGGCTGGAGTTTACGAGCAGCCCGCAGTCGCGTGTCATGCCATACTTGCACACCTCTTGCAGGCTTCCGCCTTGTGCGCCAACGCCTGGGACAAGCAGAAAGTTGTTGGGGGCGACACGACGGATGTCCTCAAGCATTTTGCCTTGGGTGGCGCCGACAACATACATCATGTTGTCAGTCGAACCCCATTGTTGGGTCTTGCGTATGACTTTCTCAAACAGCCTTTCGCCGTTGCCATCCTCCGTCAGCTGAAAATCGTTGCTGCCCTTGTTGCTTGTCAAGGCCAGCACTATGGTCCACTTGTCTTTGTATTTCAGGAAAGGCGTTATGCTGTCTTCGCCCATGTATGGTGCCACTGTCAGCGCATCTACATTGTATTCCTCAAAGAAAGTCTTGGCATACATGGCGGAGGTGTTTCCGATGTCGCCACGCTTGGCGTCGGCTATGATAAAGTGTTCGGGGTAGAACTTTCTCAGATAGGCTATAGTATTCTCAAAAGCCCTCATGCCGTCCAGGCCATAGCATTCGTAGAACGCCAGGTTTGGCTTGTATGCGACGCAATATTTGGCGGTTGCGTCGATTATTGCCTTGTTGAAGACGAAGAGAGGATTGTCCTCACCTTTGACGCAATCAGGCATCTTGCCGAGGTCGGTGTCGAGACCGACACAGAGGAAACTCTTTTTCGTGAAAATCTGCTTGACAAGCTGTTGTCTGTCCATTTTCCTTCTTTTTACTTTGTGTTTTCTATCTTCGGTTCTTCCGCAGTCTTGTTTTTTGCGATGCCCTCGCTTAGCCGCTTCAGGAAATCTTCGGCCTGCAGCGTGTCCTCTTTCTTGTAGTCCTCCTTCTTCCTTGTCCAGAATTGTGCCATGACATTTTTGTTTACAGTTCGTTTTCTTTCAGTTTCTCTGCGTTCTCGGCCACAGTCAGGTGGTCAATCATGTCTTGTATGTCTCCATTGAGGAAGCCTTGAAGGTCGTGGATGGTATAGCCTATGCGATGGTCGGTTACACGCCCTTGTGGAAAGTTGTAGGTACGTATCTTCGCCGAGCGGTCGCCCGTGGAGACAAGCGACTTGCGACGGCTTTGGATGTCGTTGACATACTTGGAGTGCTCGCGGTCATAGACAAAAGTGTAGAGGCGGCTCAAGGCTCTCTCTTTGTTTTTCGGCTGGTCGCGGGTTTCTGTGCATTCTATGAGAATTTCCTCCACTTGCCCTGTCTCTGGGTTCTTCCAAGGATAGCGCAACCTGACACCGGAGCTCACCTTGTTGACGTTCTGTCCACCAGCTCCGCTCGACCTGAAAGTGTCCCATTTTATGGCACTTTCGTCAATGTGAACCTCGAACTTTTCAGCCTCCGGCAGCACGGCCACCGTTGCCGCGCTAGTATGCATTCGGCCCTGAGTCTCGGTGGCGGGCACGCGCTGTACACGATGCACTCCAGACTCGTATTTCAACGTTCCATAGACATTGTCTCCAGTCACGGCGAAGTCTATCTCCTTGTAGCCACCCACAGCTCCTTCGTTGAAAGACGTAACGCTCACAGTCCAGCCCTTGGAGTCGCAGTAGCGCTTGTACATGTTGAAGAGGTCGCCGGCAAAGAGAGCCGCCTCGTCGCCTCCCGTCCCGGCGCGTATTTCCATCTGCACGTTCTTTGCGTCCTCCGGGTCTTTCGGCACCAGCAGAAGCTTTATTTCTTCCTCAAGCTTGGGCTGCAAAGCCTCGTTTTCTTGGAGCTCCTCGCGGGCAAGGGCTTTCATGTCAGGGTCTTGCTCGTTGACAATGACATCCTTTGATTCCTTGATGGCATTCAGGCATGCCACATACCGCTTCCGCGCATCCATGATGTCGCCCAGCTCCTTGTATTCCTTTGTCAGTTTGACATAACGCTTTTGGTCGGCTATGACTTCCGGGTCGGTTATCAATGTAGATACTTCCTCGTAGCGTGCCTCCAAGCCGTCGAGCTTTTGCAAAATGCTATTGTTTTCCTCAGTCATTTATCTGTTTTTCCTTTCCTTCTGCGTTTTTGAGCTTTTTTATGCGCCTTGCTCTCTTGTGTTCATCATGTAGCTCTTTCAAGGCTTGTACGACATCAATCCTGAACGAGGCGTATGCCACGAAAATCCATCCCATGCCAGACAACAGTTGTGTCCAACCGTCGCGGATATGCCAAATGCCTGTTTGCCAGGCTGCGGCTGCGTCCTTGAACATGCAAAAGGCGGCATAGAGAGCCACTGCGCCAATGATGTAGTTTATGATGCGATGTTTCAAGCTCATGGGGTTAATAGTTAAATTCGCCGTATTCTGATTTGATGGTCAGTGAGCGTTCGCCCTCCTCAATGTGTCCGACAACTTGTGCGTCAATGTTGAAGCTCTTGCTTATGGCAACCACTTGGTCGGCAACTTCCGGGCGGACGTAGATTTCCATGCGGTGCCCCATGTTGAACACTTGGTACATTTCTT
>CAZTUD010000050.1:0-14620 GCA_964616945.1 uncultured Prevotella sp.
AACTGGTCGCTGGGTACGGACACCGGTATCCCGCTCCACGCACCCGGCAAACTGCCCGAAGAGAACCTGCGTTTCATCACCTTCGTAGTGAATACGCTGATGGCCGTATACCGTCACAACGGATTGCTGAAAGCCTCCATCTCCAGTGCGACGAACGCCCACCGGCTGGGTGCCAACGAAGTGCCTCCGGCCATCATCTCTTCCTTCCTGGGCAAGCAGTTGAGCCAGGTGCTGGAACACATCGAAGAGAGCACTAAGGACGACCTCGTCAGCCTCAGCGGCAAGCAAGGCATGAAGCTGGACATCCCGCAGATTCCGGAACTGATGATAGACAATACCGACCGCAACCGCACCAGCCCGTTCGCCTTCACCGGCAACCGCTTCGAGTTCCGTGCCGTGGGGTCGAGCGCCAACTGCGCCAGTGCGCAAATCGTGCTCAACACCGCCGTAGCCGAAGCCCTCACCGACTTCAAGAAGCGTGTTGACGCGCTCATAGAGAAAGGCGAGAGCAAGTTCGCCGCCATACTCTCGGTGGTGAAGGACGACATAAAGACCTGTGCACCAATCCATTTCGACGGCAACGGCTACTCTGACGAGTGGGTGGAGGAAGCCGCAAAGCGTGGACTCGACACCGAGAAGTCGGCTCCGGTAATCTTCGACCGCTACCTCGACAAGGAGACTGTGAAGATGTTCGAGAGCCAGGGCGTGATGACCGAGAACGAGCTGAAAGCCCGCAACGAGGTGAAGTGGGAAAACTACACCAAGAAGCTGCAGATAGAGGCTCGTGTGCTTGGCGACCTGTCGCTCAACCACATCATCCCCGTCGCCACCCACTACCAGTCAATGCTCACCAAGGACGTGCAGAGCCTGATGAACATCTACGGGGCCGAGAAGGGCAAGCAGCTCTCCGACCGCATAATGGACATCATAGAACAAATCAGCGACCGCACGGCAACCATCGAGAAAGACGTGGAGGACATGGTTGAGGCCCGCAAGGTGGCGAACAAGATAGAGGATGCACGCGAGAAGGCCGTTGCCTACCACGACACCGTGGAGACATGGTTCCAGCCCATCCGCTACCAGATTGACAAGCTTGAGCTTGTGGTGGCCGACGAGCTGTGGACGCTGCCCAAGTACCGCGAGCTGTTGTTCATAAGATAGAAAGCAATCTATTTCTTTTATTGGTTGTTTAAGTTGAGCCGTGATGCGTCGTGATGACGCACCACGGCTTTTGCGTTGTGAACCGCATGTCAACCCACCACGAGCGAGAAGCGCAAGCCGAGGGCATTGCTGATAAGCATGAATGTGGAGAGCTGCATGTCGCTGTTTCCACGCTCAATGTTGCTTATGAACTCACGCTTCTTGCCAATCTTGTCGGCCAACTGCTGTTGGGTCATCTTCTGCTGCTTGCGCTGCTCCTTCAGTATCTCCGCATAATAGTAAGCCTCGGCACGCGCCTCGAAGTCCTTGCGCGTCGGGCTGCCCTTGGGGCCGTACTTTTCGTCAAACCTTTCTGAAGAAGTATGCAGCTTGCTGAGTTTTTGTTCATCCAATTTAATCATAATCAGTCCTCCTCATATTGTTTTAATATCTTTCGAGCTATATCCGTCTCCTTTTTATATTGTTTTGTGTCTTTTTTCAAGAATGAGTTCAAGAATATAACTCTGCTACTTTCTATGAAGTTTGCCGCATCCACAGCGAAAACCACTGTGCGGTATTCGTTGCTTCCTACGGAAATGCGTGCCTCGTAAAACTCAGTTCCTTCAATCTTTTTGACGAACTTTGTGCTTACAACTTTTACAGTTTTAATTATTTGCTCTACATAGTCGTACTTTTCTCTTACCTTCTTTGGTATTGAGGCAAGATAGACTTCATAGTCTGGAGAATAATATATAATCCTTATTTCTTCTTTCATGGTGCAAATGTAAATAATTTCTTCCGAATGGCCAAGTATTTGTAATTTATTTATTACTTTTTTACTTACTGTCTTAATTCACAAGACTTATGTCAAAAACAAAACATCAATCGCAAACGTCAGCAGAAGAAGGCTTCGTGGCATACGCACGCCGCCTGACGGTGACGCTGAAGGCTGCCCGTAGGCCCGTGGCGGAAAAATACGGGCTTGCGCTCAACAAGTTCATCAAGTTTTATGGAGAGGGGGAAGTGCCGTTCTCGGTCATCACGCCGCAGCTGATGGCGGAGTTTGAGTGCTGGATGCGGGACAGCGTGGTGCGCAACACGTCGTCGTTCTACATGCGCAGCCTCCACGCCATCTACAACCGCGCCCTGGCCGATGGGCTGGCCGCGCCTGGCATCAATCCATTCCTGCGCGTTTACACGGGTGTTGACAAGACAAAGAAGCGGGCGCTCACGCCCTCACTCATCAGGCGGATAAAGGATTGCGACCTGTCGGGCAACCGCAGGATGGCGTTCGCCCGCGACGTTTTCATGCTTTCGTTTTATCTGCGTGGCATGTCGTTTGTCGACATGGCGTATCTCAGGCGCAGCGACTTGCATGGCGGCAGCCTTTCCTATTGCCGCCGAAAGACGGGGCAGCCCATCATCATAAAGTGGCTGCCCGAAATGCAGGCCATCGTCGGCCGCCATGCATCGGAGTGCAGCGGCAATTTCCTGCTTCCTATAGTTTCGTCAACCGACTTTGAGGTGTCGCGCAACCAGTACAGGGCGGGGCTGCGCAAGGTGAACCGCTGGTTGGCGAGGCTGGGCGAGAATCTTTCGCTGCCAGTGAAGCTCACAACCTACGTGGCACGCCATTCGTGGGCTTCCACGGCGCAGGCGCGGCGCGTGCCGCTGTCGGTCATAAGCCGCTGTCTCGGCCACGACTCCGAGAAAACCACATTAATCTACCTCGCCTCCATCGAGACTTCGGAGCTTGACGATGCCAACGACCTCGTCATCCAGTCCATATTGTGATAGGGGAAATGTCGCTCTCTGCGGGAGAGAGGGACAAAAACACAGCCTCTCCCCCAGCCCCTCCCCTACAGGGAGGGGAGAAGCGACACCACAAAGAACCTCTTGGCCACGGAGGGCACAGAGGGCATGGAGGTGAGACTGAGGGAGGACACGAATGGCACGAAAGGCTTCTTGAACACGGAAAACACGAAGAACAAGGATAACACTTACGTGAGACTTAGGGAGGCCACAGGAGATACGGACGCGAGACTGGAAGTCTCGCCGCTTTGCTAACCCTGGGTCATGCCCGTAGGGCTGACCCAGGGTAGGGCATGAGGCATCAGGAGCAACCCGTGCAGGGTTGCCGCTGATGAGGTCGTTCAATACCATTCCTCAACAGCGACGACCCTACAGCGGGTCGATGACGGCTCATTACAGTAACCCTCACTCACCCTCTCGCTTCGCTCGCGGGATGAGTGAGGGTTACTAAGCGGTGAGGCTTCCAGCCTCATTTTTGTTTGATGTTCTTTGTTTTAGATTCTTTTTCGACAGTGTTTGGAAGATGAAAAAAATAAACAAAAAGTAAAAAGTTAGGACAACGGGAAGTTGCTGTTCCAGAAGCGCATAGAGTGGTTTCAAGGTGTTGGTAGGGCGTGTCTCGACCCTACCCATCCATCTCTGCGGCGCGAAGGCTCCTGCTTTACGCCGCAGAGGTGGGAGGATGGCGGCGCGGAGAAGGATACTTTACGGCGTAAAGCACCCGACCTTACGCCGCCAAGAAGACCCTATTGCGCAGCGAAAAAGGGATGCTAAAGCTTGATTTTTTCTAAACCGTTGATACACAATAAATTGTAACCTCGCTCATGGTTGGCGTATTTGCAAACAGTTGCTTTTAGTTTGAAAGAAGCCCGCTCACAAGAGGGGTCGCCGTGATTTTTTGTTTACAAAGCGAAGCCAGTCTTCCGTGTCATCAGTGAAATCTGGGAGCAACATGTTGCTCTTGACAGAATAAAAAGCTTGCGGATTTTTTGGTCGTTTCATTTCAGTTTAGTACCTTTGCATGGTACTTTTGTCCCTCTCTCCCGCAGAGAGCGACAAAAGGAGCAGTTGAGCAGGCAGTTTGTATTTGATGAAAGCCATACGGTGTTGAAATTCAACAAGTTGTGCTTTCGTCAAGGAGGAGAGGATGTGCAGCTGCGAAAAGACTCAAGGCTTTTAGGGACATGTCAATCAAGGTCAGCAACCCATCCGATTGTAGCGGCTGCACGGCGTGTGCCAGCGTTTGCCCGCACAAGGCTATAGCGATGAGGGCGGACGACAAAGGTTTCCTTTACCCCGAAGTCGATGCCGAGAGATGCGTGGAGTGTGGGCTGTGCGAGAATACATGCCCCTTCCATGAGCATTACGGGCGGTATGACAACTACGACAAGCCACGATATTATGCCATGCGTTGCCTTGACCCAGTGCAGCTTGCCATGAGCCAGAGCGGGGGTGCGTTCTACTTGCTTTCGCAGGCTATATTGAAGCAAGGCGGCGTGGTCTATGGCGCAAGCTTCGGCGACTGCTTCCGCGTGGAGCACCACCGTGCGCAGACCGCCAGCGTGCGCGACCGCATGAGAGGCTCGAAATATGTGCAGAGCGACATGGCGGACATCTTCGCGCAAGTAAAACAGGATATTGTAGAGGGCAGGCAAGTGCTTTTCAGCGGCACACCGTGCCAGGTGGCTGGGCTGCGTGCCTTCTTCGGCAGGAGGCAGCCTGACGGCCTCGTTACGGTTGACCTGCTGTGCCACGGAGTCGCCTCGCCGCTCTTCTGGCACAAATACCTCATAATGATTGAGAATATCAAGGGCAGGGAGATAACGGAGGTGCGAATGCGCGACAAGGCCTACGGATGGCTGTCGTCGGACGAGACCTATGTCTTCACAAATGGTGGGTCGCTTCACAAGAACACGTTCTATTCGCTCTACTATGGTGGCTTCATCAGCCGCGAGTCGTGCTTCCGCTGCCCGTTCACGAATGAGAGGCGCGTGGGCGACATCTCCATCGGCGACTACCACGGCTGGAGCCAACACCACAAGGAGTTCGACGACAACAAGGGCGTGTCGCTCGTGCTCGTCAACTCTGGCAAAGGGCAGCATCTTCTCGAAAAGGTGACGGCGGGAGACAATGTTTTCTGCGAGCCAACTGACATAAATCCAGCTGACCACGTGGCTCTTTCGAGGCCTGCCGACAGGGCGGAAAGATATGATGACTTCTGGCCCGACTTTCTCCGCCGTGGCGCGAAATATGTCTGCAAACGGTATGGCGACATGGGGTGGCGCACCCAACTTCATATCCGCCTCAGCCACCTACTCAGCAAGCTCAGGTTTTAAGTTCATTTTTCAACGAATTAAACCAATTAATCAAAGGGCTTTTACTTACATCGAATTACTCGAATTACACGAATGTTCGGGGAATTAGGGAAATTCGATGTAAAGACACAAGAATCTCTTGTTTTCGTTTAATTCGTTTAATTCGTTGACAAAAAAAACAATTAATCAAAGGGCTTTTACTTACATCGAATTACTCGAATTACACGAATGTTTGGTAAATTAGGGAAATTCGATGTAAAGACACAAGAATCTCTTGTTTTCGTTTAATTCGTTTAATTCGTTGACAAAAATAAGACAGAGCCTTGATGACGGAATCTGTTCACGACAACCGCCGCATAGCCCGTAACACCCTCGCGCTGTTCTGCCGAATGGTGGTGCTGATGCTCATCAGCCTCTACACTTCGAGGGTGATACTGCGGGCGCTCGGCGTTACCGACTTCGGCATCTACAACGTCGTGGGCGGCTTCGTGTCGATGTTCGCCATCATCTCAAGCACAATGTCGTCGTCCATCAGCCGATACCTGACGGTGGCGATGGGCAAGGGTGGCGGGGAGGATTTGGCAAGGATATTCTCGACATCGGTCAACGTAACCTACATCATCTGCATTGCGCTGATTGTCATCTTGGAGTCGTTCGGGCTGTGGTTTGTAAACTGCAAGCTCAACATACCCGACGGGCGCATGGCGGCGGCCAACTGGGTGTTCCAGATTTCGATATTGACGTTTATCATCGACGTGATAAGCTTGCCCTACACGGCCCTCGTGGTGGCCCACGAGCGCATGACGGCGTTCGCCTACATCGGCATCTACGAGGCTCTTGGCAAGCTCGGCGTGTCGTTTCTCGTCATGGTGTCGCCCATCGACCGCCTCGTGTTCTACGCCCTGCTGCTCGCTGTCGTGGCCGTCTCCGTGCGCGTCATCTACACTGTCTATTGCCGCCGCAACTTTGCCGAAAGCCACTACCACCTCGTCATTGACAAGCCGCTCATCAAGGAGATGTTCAGCTTCTCGGGCTGGAACTTCTTCGGCATATCGTCGAGCATGCTTGCCGACCAGGGCGTGAACATGATGCTGAACGTTTTCTTCGGGCCGGCGGTGAATGCGGCAAGAGGGCTCGCCAGTCAGGTAAACCAGGGAGTCAACAGCCTGTGCGGGAGTTTCACGTCAGCCTTGGGTCCCCAGCTGACAAAGCTGTTTGCCGCCGACGAGCGCGAATACTACTTGAGGCTGTGCGACCGCAGCGTGAGGTTCTCTTTTTTCCTCTATTTCATTGTGGCGTTGCCAGTCTTTTTCACTGCGCCATTCTTGTTGAGGCTGTGGCTCGGCATTGTGCCCGACCACACGGTAGCCTTTGTCCGCTTGGTGTTGCTGTCATCCGTCATATACATTATGATGGGTCCGCTCAACACTCTTTTGGGGGCTAATGGCAACATCAGGAACTATCAGGTGTGTGAGGGTTGCATAAGGTTCTTTACGTTGCCAGTTTGCTGGGTGCTGCTCAGGGAGAGGTGGCAGGCCGAGATAGTTTATGTTGTCGTGATGGCATTGGAGACACTGTGTTTCGCTATGCGCCTTTGGTGGCTCAGGCTATATACAGGCTTTCCCGTAAGGGCTTTTGTGTGCAAGACAGTGGGCGTTGTTGTCGGCGTGGGCGTTGTTTCTTCCATATTCCCATTTGTGGTCAGCTGTCTGGTTCCCCTGCAATGGCTGAACTTCGTGTTTGTCGTTCTGGCGAGCGTGGTGTCGTCAGCTGTGATTGTCTATTTGTTTGGGGTCAGTCAGGTGGAGCGGATTGTCATAATGAGCAAGGTGCGGCAGGTTCTATGTCGGAGATAATGTTGGTGTGCCATGCGTCGTGATGCTTCTATATCCATATTGCGTGTGGTGGCGACATTGATGATAGTGTTTTATCATTGTCTTGCCTTTAACGCGGGGGTGTGGGGCAACTTCGGCAACCCCATCGCCTACAGCCAGTTTGCCTTGCCTGTGATATATAACATTGCATACGTGGCCTTGGACATGTTTGTGCTTATATCGGGCGTATTGTATTACCGCATAGGGCAGACTGGCAAGTATGACGACGTATGGGCGTTCGTGAACAATAAGGCGAGGCGGCTGCTGGTGCCATATGTCGTTTGGGGAGTGGTGGTCTGTCTGCTGTTTTATGGACATGAGGAGCCAATGGACCTGTTGTCGGGCATTTCGCATCTGTGGTTTCTGCTGATGCTGTTCGACGTTTTCATAATAGCTGCTTTGTCAAAAAGGTTTTGGAATAGGTTGAATTTGAAGCAAAGTGTCTTTTGCTTCCTGCTCCTGTTGCCAGTCGAGAGCATAGTGGTCAAGACGTGTCTTGTGTTGTCTGATGGCGAATGGACACCCCCGTTTGCCATTCCAGCCGCGTTGGCTTATCTGCCCATCTTCTACTTGGGCATGATAACTGAGAAATTCCGGCTGTATGACAGGTTGCGTTTATCGAGAGCCACATCTTGTTTGCTTGTGGTTGCCTTTTATGCCATAGGTTCGTCGGTGTATTATTTCCATCCAGATTTTCCTTTTCTGTACCAATGGTTGCCTGCCTGTCTGCTGTTCGTGGTTGCGTATAGCTCCATGAGGAAAGCCTCAGCCCCATTGGGGGGGGGTAAATTGTGGAGCGTCGTTTCCTTATTGGACAAATATAGCCTTTCAATCTATATTCTGCACCATATATTGATATTCCTGTATCTCTATTATGTGCCAGGCGGACAAGGATTTATGATCCAGCATTACATCGTGATGCCTTTGCTGTTGTTCATTGCTGTGTCAGCCCTGTCCCTGCTCCTGTCTTACATGTTAAGCTGTATGCCATGCGCACAGTACGTCATAGGAATACGGAGAAGCAAGAAATGAGACACGCATATTGCATAATGGCACACGGGCATCCTGCCGTATTGGCAGAGCTTGTGAGGAGGCTTGACCATCCGTCTAATGACATTTATATTCACATAGACAAAAAGGTGGATAAGGCAAAAGTCGTCTCCAAAATTACCCCCCCAAAAAATGCTCCAAGTTGCTGATACTAAATGAGTCTTTAAATGTAAACTGGGGAGGCTTCTCTCTTGTCAAGGTGGAGCTGCTGTTGTTCAAGAAGGCATTTGAGATGGGAGAATACGATTATTTTCATTTGATGTCTGGTCAGGACTTGCCTATTAAACCCATCTCGGAGATAAACCTCTTTTTCGAGCAATACAAGGGCAAGGAATTTATTGGCTTCTCAAACCAGAGGGCAGAAGAATTTGCAGACCGTGTAATGTACTACCATCTCTTTCAAGACATGTCGTCTAATATGCTCAGTCCTCGCTGGAAAGGCATGTTGACCCTCTTGTTCTTGAAGATAGAACGAGCGTTGGGCATCAGGCGAAACACGAAGCTTGCGTTGAAGAAAGGCTCGGAATGGTGTACATTAACTAAAGAGGCAGTGCGCTTCTTGCTCGCCAATCGAAGTTACATCAAGCGGCATTTTGGTTGTGGTTTCTGTGCGGACGAGATTTATAAACAGACAATGATATGGAATAGTCCTTTGCGAAAGAATATCTATGACAATGCCTCCTCGCCGTTTGGCAACATGCAACTGACGCTGTGGGATGCAGGTGCGGCTCATCCGCATACATTCACTGCCGACGATGAAGAGTTGCTTCATTGCTCGTCCATGCTGTATGCAAGAAAGTTTGACGAGAATTATATTCCGTCCATTGATTGACATGATAGCAGATGGGCAATCCAAATTATTTCATTTCGTTGGCCATTCGGCAAAATCCTCCGCAAACGTTTGCGTGTTTGGGAATAAAGTGGTAAATTTGCGGGAAAAGGAACAATGCCATGAACAATAGTCAGCCATCATACACCAATCTGTCTTTAGGACAACGGCAAATAATCAGCATGATAGCCAAACTACAGACCCCAGAAGAGGTGGAGGGAGTCAAACAGGTTGTGGTCAATTATTTGTCAAAAGAGTTGGACAATGAACTTGAAAAGCTGTGGGAAGAAGGGAAACTTACTGATGATAAAATAGAAAGTTTCAGGCATCTGCATGAGCGGATGCCATACAAGGTTGTTGAAAGTGAAGGTGTTGGGAACTGATGGATGTTGTTCTTGATACAAATTGCCTGATAATGTCCTTTCCATGATATCTGAGGCTTCCAATGTAAAACAGTGCTAAATCGGTAAAGTTTCCTAAAGTCAGTGTGATTGGAATAGATGACTTTCTCAAGGTACTAAAAAAACTACATTAAGTTTTCTGTCGTTTTGTGCCCTGCCCGCAGAAACCTCCGCAAACATTTGCGTGTTTGGGAATAAAGTGGTAAATTTGCAATGTGTAAAACAAACGAAGATGAACGCAATATCATTAAATAATTTGTGGAGTTATTTGCAAGGACTTTCTCTGTCGGCAAGCAACCAGCGCTGGCTTGGGGAGCGGCTCATTGAAGCCTCAACTGCTAAGGCATCAATGTCGGAAGACGATTTGAAGTTGAGGAAATTGAATTCCTTGTATGGTGTCTGGAGCGGCTCCGACGGCGAAAAAATTGAAAAGGCTGTAAAAGAGGCACGCAATGCTGGCTATGAGCGTAAACTTGAACCGATGGATGCCTGAATTATGACACGGAAGAAGTATTTGCTCGACACAAATATCTGCATATTCTGTATGCGTGGGAAGTTTGAAATGAACCGCAAGATTGCCCTTGCAGGCATCAGCAACTGTTACCTGTCAGATATAACAGTTGCGGAGCTTTACTATGGTGCTGAAAATAGTGACAACCCCACGAAAACGATGCGGGAAACGGAGGACTTCGTCAGCTTGTTTCATGTCGTGCCATTTAATGAATCATTGCATGTCTTTGGAAAGGAGAAAGCTTTCCTTAACTCCATTGGGCAGAAGATTGAGAATTTCGATATGGCAATAGGTTCTATCGCTCTACGGCATAATATGATAATGGTTACCGATAATGTTGCACACCTTGGACGCATTCGAAATATAAGTATCGAAAACTGGAAGACAGATTCCCCTGAATGAAAAGTTCATAGTCTGGGTAGTACCGCAAAATCCTCCGCAAGCATTTGCGGGTTTGGGAATAAAGTGCTATATTTGCGGCATAAATAAAATTAAGACTTATGAGAACCATAGAAATCAATAATAGTGGTGTTAAGACAAACCTCTCGGTCTTTCTTTTCAAAGAGGAAGACGTTTACTATGCTTATTGCCCGGAGTTGGATTTCGTAGGATATGACTATACCGCAGAAGGTGCAAAGAAATCTTTTGAAATAGTGCTTAAAGATTATCTTGACTATGCCGTTGAAAACGGCACGTTGGATCAAGACCTTACAGAACATGGTTGGCGAAAATCAAAAGCAGGAAAAGTCTCTGAACCGACACCTTATGTTTTGCTTAAAGTTAGCAAGTTGAAAAATGTATTAGAGAAAAAGGAATTTCAGAAATATTCTATTCTTATGGCTTTATGAACAGACAGAAAATGTCCAATATTCCACTGTCTGATTTCCGTCGCTTCCTGTCAGATATGGGATGTACTCTTTCCGAAAAGGGGACGAAAGGGCGTGGTGGACATGAAAAATGGGTAAAGAAAGGACTTCTAAGGCCTATAACATTACAAACGCATGTGGATCCTGTGCCCGAATTTATAATCCGCAATGCGCTTCCACTACAGCCACTTCTGCGCCAAACGAAACGACTTCTGCAAAGACTAAAAAATATTTGAAATGCTTGCGTATGTGGGAATAAAGTTGTAAATTTGCGGAAAAGAAAGGATTTGCCATGTGTGAGACTCGTGCTTTATCAAAGTCAATAGGAAGGTTAGGAAGAAGGTCGTTCGACAGGAGGATAAGGATGGCTTCTCCGTTTTTCGTAGAAAAAGATGGAGAGATGAGCAAATTGCTTAATGAGGTGGACAGATTAAGCAGCCAGTTGCACGAGGCTTTCCCAACCATATCGGAAACAGATTATAAGGCATTTGGACCAGAACTTAAAATAGTTATCGACACACTGAAGTCGTTAAGGAAGGAAAACCTTTCGCGTGAAGTCTTTAAAACATACAATGAGAGGCTGCGCATGCAAATTGCCGACTTGGAAGAACTGGACCACGATATCAAAGTTTTTAGGGTGAACGCTCCGAACAACGCGCAGCTTCAATCTACTATGTCTGCCTTAGGCAATCTCGATTTGTCTAAATACGCCCAGTAGGATGATTAAGTTTGCAAGCATCAGCTCCTTTAGGAAGCGTTTGGAAGCATTGCTGAAGGTGAGGCGTGGGATTTATAACGGAGTACCAGATGAAATCTGCCATGCTTTTCAAGGCACTACTATAGAACAGATTCGCAAAAACCGTGACATGATTCTGTTGAGCAATGATGCTGTTGTTATAAAGCTAAGAATGCCTGATAAAAAAAGCCATTTGTCAAAGTCTGATGGCTACAGGCTTATATACATGGCCATGAAGCAGATTCCTTTGGTGGTCATGCTTGATGTATATCCCAAGCGTGGACCGATGCAACAACTTGACATTGATGACAAAGAAGTGAACAGGCTCATCATGGAATTCATTTCTGAGGAAGAGGCTAATATTCTTGCTTTCCACGACATTGACAACCATTTTAAGGAAGTTGTCTTATAAAGCACAATAATACTTTTTTATGACTTTTCGCACGTATCTTGGTGTGGCGCACAGTGAGCTGCTGCACCTTGTGGAAGTTGTGCGCTTCCACTACAGCCGCCCGATACAATATTTCATGCGGCACGCAAGGATTAGCGGCATCGACGAAACGATAAGACAGATTATGGACACACGGTGCTCGGTGTCGAGGTTTGGCGACGGCGAGTTCTACGTCATGGACGGCGGGGGCAACGGCTTCCAGCATCCCGACGAGCGGCTGAGACAAAGGTTGACGGAAGTGTTCACGAGCCACGAGGCAGGGCTGATGGTCTGCGTGCCGCACACATGGATTGACCAAAGCAACCTGAAACATGAGGTAAAGGTGTTCTACAAGCGTTTCTTGCTTAATAACAATGGTTATATCTTCAAGCGAATAGACTACAACCGACAGTACGGCGATACTAACTTCTCCCGTTTCTACATGGACTATGCCGACAAGGACTTGTGCAAAAGGCGTATAGAGAGGATAAAGGAGATTTGGAAAGGCAGGGATGTATATATCGTCGAGGGACGGCTGACGCGCATGGGCGTTGGCAACGACTTGTTTGCCGGGGCAAGCAGCGTGAGGCGCATACTCGGCCCGTCGAAGAGCGCGTTCGACAAATACGACGAACTGCTGTCGACTGTATGCAAGCTCGTGCCAAGGCAGGGCAGCAGCCTGATACTGATAGCGATGGGCATGACGGCAACTGTGATGGCTTACGACCTGTGCCGCGAGGGCTACCAGGCGATAGACATAGGGCATCTTGACGTGGAGTATGAGTGGATGCTCATGGGGGCAAGGAAAAAGGTCGCGATTCCTTCCCGTTTCGTCAACGAGGCAAACAACTACGACAGCGTGGAGAATTGCGACGACAGCACCTATCGGGAAGAGATGATAGCTGAGGTGGAATGACAAGGGTAAGCGTGATAATTCCCGTCTATAACGTTGAGAAATACATTGAGCGGTGCTTACAGTCCGTTGTGTCGCAGGCATACGGGCAGATAGAATGCATCGTTGTCAACGACTGCACCCCGGACCAGAGCTTTGTCAAGGCCAAGGATTTTGTGGCAAGGTGCGGAAGCGGGCATGTAAGTTTTCTGTTTGCCAGCCACGACAAAAACAAGGGGTTGTCGGAAGCCCGCAACACTGGCGTGCGCATGGCGACAGGCGACTACGTATATTTCCTTGACAGCGACGACGCTATAACCTCTACCGCCATTGCCGACCTTGTGGCCACGGCGGAGGCCAACAACATGCCCGACGTGGTATATGGCCACACCAAGGCCATCGACGACAACGGCAAGGAGCATCCGTTTGAGACTGCCGAACAGCTGCACTCCATGCACGACAACAGGAGCATACTCCTCGGCAACCTCTACGACCGATGGCCGAGGATAGCGTGCAACAAGCTTGTCAAGCGCAGCCTGTTCACGGAGCAAGGCTTCTGGTTCGCTCCGGGACTCCTGCACGAGGACGAGCTGTGGACGTTTGAGATAGCCACAGTCATAACCTCAATGATTTGCTGCCCCAAGACGACGTACATTTACTATGTCGGCAATCCCAACTCCATAACGCGCAGCGGAAGCCAAAGAGAACGTCACTTCACCGACAACTTCACCATACTTGAGAAGAAACTGTCTTACATTCCCAAAGTCTCCTGCCCCCGCGATGTCGCCGAGAACGTTTACAACCTGTGCTACATGTTCTACCTTTCACTTGTGCTCCTCCATTTCCCCAGACGTTTCCGCCGTGAGTGCCGCAAGAGGCTTGGCGGGATAATCCGCCGGGCGAAAGCGTCGGGCTCCTGGCGGCTCACGACGCGGTGGTATGCGCGGATGGTGTGGATGGTGGTGAGGTGAGCTTTTTACGGAGAAGATAAACTCAAGACTTTCTTATGCAAATTACACCTGTTGCCGGACGGCCGAAAGTTTCGGTCGTGGTGCCGGTATATAATGTCGAGCCGTGGATTGAGCGGTGCGCCCGTAGTCTGTTCGGGCAGACGCTTGACGACATGGAGTTCATCTTCGTCGATGACTGCACGCCCGACAACAGCATTGTGGTCATTGAGCGGGTGCTTGAGGACTATCCCCATCGCAAGCCGCAGGTTCGCATTATTCATCAGTCCAACCAAGGGCCACTCATGGCCCGCACCCGCGGGCAGCTTCTCGCCACGGGCGAACTGGTGGGGGGGGTAGATTCGGACGACTGGGTTGAGCCCGACACATACAAGACGCTTTACGAGCAGGCGCAGCGCGACGGTGCCGACTGCGTGATAATGGGATTCAACCGCGACTTTGCCGACCACTCAGAGCCTTGCCACCGCGTCTTCCCCGAGACCGACGGACGACAGCTCATGCGCCACCTCTACCGTTATCCGTTTGAGCTTGTGGCGTGGGGCGAGCTTCTGCGCAATGACGACAGACTGAAGGAGCATCTTAGGAAATATTATGACCAACCGCAGTGGCGGGGCATAACGATGTGGGAAGACGTGGCAGTAATGATGCCTTACTATTACAACGCCCGCCAAATCAGTTATTGCGACCAGCTGTTCTACCATTACAACCGTGCCAACGTGTCGTCGGCGTTGAACACAATTTCTGTGGACAAGGTGCGGCAAGCACTTGCGGTTGTCAGCCGCCTCAAGAAGCAGTT
>CAZTUD010000051.1:0-14505 GCA_964616945.1 uncultured Prevotella sp.
ATATATCCCAAGCACCTGCATGGAAGACGAAGCACAGAAGCGTCATGACAGAACCCGCCACCATCGGATAGACCACCATAGTCTTCATGTTCCACTTCAGGCTCTTCTGCGCCCGTGTGCCTATGCAGGTTACTCCGACACAGACAAGTTCCAGAAACTTGCACCATCCGACAGAGTCAAAGACCTTGAAACGGTGGAAAAGCTCCAGTACAAAGGCGGTCATGCGGTTGTCGGCTGTAATCGGCAGGTTCATCACCAACTCGATTATCAGTATAACGTAGATGCAGCTGCGGAACATATTGTATATTTGCTGCTGTTCTCTTGTCTCGTCCATCATATCCTAATCAGATTAAAGAGGTTAAAAGAGTTTGGTACATCGAATTAAAAACTAATTCTTTGTACCAAACCGTGATTATGAAAAAAAAGAAAAAGGAAGAAAGTGTTCCGTTATTGAAGGTTCATCAGCAAGTCCGAAGAGAAACTGTCGGCATTCAGAATGTCACGGTAGTTGATGTCTATGTAGCTGACACGACCACTGATTTGGTCCTCTGAGATTTCCAAACGGAGTTTTTTCTCATTGGGGAACGTCAGTTTCTTCAAGACTATCACGTTGCGGTACTCCTTCTGGAAAGACTTCTCGTGATTAATCATATAGACTGGAGTCAACTCTATCGTCTGCGAGTTGGTAGCCTTCAACTCTTTCTTGTCCATCAGTTTCAGACGGATTTCCGCTATATCATACTTAATCTTACTACAATTCTTCAACGAGAAGTCGATGAAGAAGTAATCGCCAACGGTATAGATATTGTTTACTCTCGCCTTTATGCCGTACAAGGTAGAACGTATTCCATACTTGTTTCGACGGCTTGTGAAGATAGACCAGGCAAGCCGAGCCATGTCGCCCTGCGTCATACTTACTTCGGGATTTGTGTACTGGCGCATGTCATCCTGTGTGATGTTATAGACTGAATGCGCCTTTGCAGGGCCTTTGGTATAAACGACATTGAACTGGGCGATGTGCCGCTCGCCTATCACAGTGATAGTTCCCGCCAACTCGTAGTCGCGCATCCTGCCCGATGGTTTCAAGCGGACGATATTGTCTGCGCACTGGTTGCCGACTATCTTGTCAGTAGAGATGTCAACGAGCTTGATGTTCTCAGGCATGATGACATGGGTGGTCACTTCCTCGTTCACGTAGATGGTGTTTGCCACATCGCCGGTGAACGATGCCGTGTGGATGTAGTGGACTTTAGTAGTGTCAGACTTGGTTGTTGCCTGAGCCGTGGCGGTAAGGCTGACCATTACCGCCGACAAAAGGGTGAAAAGAATTTTCTTCATGGTTATGTTCGGTTATGTAGTTCTTGTTTAGTGATGTTAGTTTTTGTTCTCTGTATTAATAAGATACACGATAGTGTTATACTTTATCTTTGCCTTGTTCTTGCGTATGTTATTGGAAATGGCGCTTGATGTTGACTGGTACATATTCTGCAATGCCTGCAGCGCAATCATCTCGCCCGATATGCCGGTTCCGCTGCTTGTGTCGAACTGCAACTGCTGGTTGGCGACGTTGGCACTCGCATCCTTTACCATCTCTCTGAAAGTGGACTCCGGCACATAGAAGCCTTCCATGCCGTCGTTGTCATATACGGCAAGGTTTACCTTTATGAACTTGCTGCCGACAAGGATGCTTGTGATATTTGCCTTTACACGCTGCTGACCGAATCCTGTAACGATGCCATAAAGGTATGAGCCTTTCTTGAGCTTCAATCCCTTTACGGACACGTCATCAAGGAGCTTGAAACGGAGGCGGGTGCCTTCCCTTGCCTTGGTAGTCTTGTCAATCATCGCCTTTATCAATGGCTCGTCGACATTGTCCTTATTGGACACGGTATTGAACTTCTCGGAGTTGACATCCTTGACCTTCTCGACGATCTCGGCCTTTTCCTCAGGTTTTTGCTTCTTCTTGGTGTTGCCTGTCAGAGCGTCAATCATCTCCTGCCTTTGCCGCCGTTCCTCTGCCTCGGCTTCCCTGTCCTTTCGGTCTTGCTCTTCCTGGTACTTGCGCTGGCGTTCAAGGCTGCGATTCTGGATATTCTCCAGTTCACGGGCATAGTCGTTTAACTCGGACTGTTGCGAACGACCGCTATTTCCATAGCTTCCTCCGCCATAGCCATTGTAACCGCCACTGCCATAGCCACCGCCATTGGAATTAAGGCTTCGAATATTAGCGTCATGGCTTCTCTGCAGTTCCTGCTGCGCCTTTATCTGACGCATACGGGCAGCATTGACACGGTCAATCTCGCTGAGTTCATTCTCGTTGTAGCCACTGCCCGTTGTATCCTTCTGTTCAAGCTCGTCGCCCAGACCGTCAATGGCAGTGTAGGCATCGCCCTCGCTGAAGTTCCTGGTCATGGCAGCCATCTTGCCGTCAAACTCCTCGGTACGGGCATCGGGAAGGCTCATGTTTATTGAGTCTGTGGCAACGCCGTTCTTAGCAGTGTCGCCATTGCCCTTGAAGGTCTCCACCCCGAAGTAGATTAGTCCGAGCAATGGGAGCAGCACCACAAGCGGCAAGGCGTACTTGGGCTGCTTCAAGTTCAGTTTCTTTAGTCTTTGTAGGTTCATGTAGTCTGGTGTTTAGTTGTTATTGCATTTTGTTGGTTGATATTGGTTAATGTTGGATTGGTTACGGATTCTTGTTCTCAAGGCAGTCCACGACGATTTCAAGCTGTCTGTACTTGACAATGATGTCGGTTGAGTCCTTGTGAGTCTTGACTGGCAGTGCCACGAGGGAGTCAAGCTCATGCTTGAGTTGCTTGCCCTTGTTGGTAATCTCTGTTGTCTGCTCAACCTGCATGTTCTTGACCTTCTGTATGCGGTGCATGTTGTCGAACATCGGCTGTACTTCTGAGAGTCCGCTGAGCATCTGCGACTCGTTCTGACTGGCAGTAAGTGTAAGCCAGCTTCCGAGTATGAGGGAAAGCATCAGTATGCTTACCGTTATCACGCAGGTGCGCTTCTTGTTGGCTTCCGCCCACTCGTTGGTTTTGGCTATCTTCTCCTTGATTTTGAACTTACCAAAGAACGATTTTACCGCCTTTGCTATCTTGGCATCTTTCTTCGCCTTAGTTTTCTTGAAAATCTTCATGGTTTTAATGTTTACTTTAAGTGTATATAATTGTTGGCTAATGTAATTGTCAGTTTTGTTGGGTTAATAATCGAGGTCTTTGTTCTCAAGTGTTCTCCAGTTGGTGATGAGAAGCCCGTGGGGATTGTTCTCAGTCCTTGGCACATTCTCAATCTCGCCGATGGTTACTATTGAACGTTTCAAGTCACGGCTGCGTCTCTTTATCAGCTGTGTGCCGAAGTACTTGAATTTCCTCTCCTTCTCGCTGAAATGGATGGAATCGCATTTGATGGTGCAGACGGCAGACGAGGATATGATGTCGGAGTAAAAACCGTTCTCTTCCATAGCCTGTTTCTGCTTCATCGCCGTTCCGTCAGCCATATACATAGCCTTGCCCAATGTCCACTTGATGTAGTCATCATCGGGTGGCAGGTTGAAGAAGTACTGGTGGAACAACTGTATGTGCGCCTTTGCCTCCATTACGAAGTTGGCCTCCTGCAGGCTTCTTTCGGCAAGGAACGGTATATCGCCGTCAAGGATATAAACCTGCTTGCGCTCCTCGCTGACGAGCTTCGCGCTCTGGTAAATGGTGAAGAAGCATATTACAGCGCATCCTGTTACTGTGAGGACGACCGTCATCAGGGCGAGCCTTGTCTTTTGTTCTAATGATTGTATTAGCATTGTTGTATGTTTCTTAGTTTATGAGTTTATTGTTTTGATTACAGTTTATGAGTTTGTGGTTCTGTTTGTAACGGCTGGCGGGATTGCTCCCACCAACCATTATGCTTAACTGCTGCCGCCGGGCTTGTAGTTGGAGTCGGACTTCCCGACATTGTTCATCGACCTTGCGTTGTCCGCTCCACGGGTGTAGGACTGCCCTACACTGGTCTGCGACATAACAGTTCTCAGCACTTGCCGCTTGCCGCTGCCGCCGTCACTGTGCGACTGCTGCGCCGCGCCAATGATGGACGCTCCGCCTGTCGCCATTGCTCCTGCTGCTCCGACAGCACCCGTTACCGCTCCTACGGCATAGCCCTTGGCGGCTCCTGCCATTCCTGCGACAACGCTTCCTGCAGCACTGCCAGCCGACGAGCTTACACCGCCCGGTATGAGCCATGACGCAACTTCGGGAACAAACCTTATGACGTATGCGCCTACGAGCATGCCCATCGCGTACATACAGTTAGAACCTATGCCCTGCAAGCCCAAAGCACCTATGTTCTCCCACGAAGTTACCGAGCCCCTAAGCAGGTTGTCGTATGCCTCAATGTCTTTCAAGAGATTGTACATGAGTATGAAATCAATGTAATAAAGGCACATGTAAACGACGAAGCCCCATAACGATAGGGATAGGAACTTGCTTATCCATTGTGACCATGCGTTACTCCAAGGTGGTACTATGGAGAGGGCAAACATGATGGGCGCGAAGGTTTCCATGATGGCAAGGAATATCCGTTGGGCCACTAACATGCCATAATAGGACATCTGGAATATAAGCTCTCCTATAAAGCGTATAACATCGTTTATCCATTCGGACACCTTTGTCTCAGCAGCCACCGCCGCGCGTTGGGCATAATTGTTGATGGTGGAGCCAAGATTCTCCATGTTATACACCAATTTGTCCCACCACGATGCGTCCTCGCCGATTGCCTGTACTTGTTTGGCTGTCTCTATACTGTCCTGCACCTGCCTTAGGCGTTTCAAATAGCCGTCCTGTTTCTCGGCGACCTTCAGCTCAAGAGCCGCTACTTCCTTGTTCTTGTCATCCGCCATCATCTTGGCGACTTCCTCCAAACCCTGCCCGGGCATTTTCAGCGACTCGCAGATGAAGCTGCTATAGGTAATACAGAGTGATAGGGCGACAATACGGCCGAGTTTCATCACATCCATACCCCTCCTGCCGAGCATCATCATCCAGCACTCGTAGCTGCCCATGCATAGGGCTAGCAACAGTCCGAGCATCTTTGACAGGCTGATGGCACTGCCGAGGGCGGGCGACTTCGGGAACTTCGACATCGCGTCCAACAGGTGGTTAAGGCTCTGGTCGATTGCAGGTAGTCCCATCGTCAGCAGCTGGTCTATGAAGATGCTGAGCGGTTGTCCTATACTTAAAAGTAAATCAGTCATTATATTGATTATTTCTTTGGTTTATAGTTCGTTATGTCATATTGATAAAGTTTTTATTTGCGTTCGACATCCCCTCCTTTCGGAGGGGCTTGGGGAGGCTTCAATAGTATTGTTGCGCCATCCCTACAAGGTGGGCTACGCGTGAGACTATATCCTCCATCTGTGCCTTGAACTCTATGTAGGCTTTTTCTCTCTTCACGTTCTCCAGTTCATATCCTACTCCCTGCTTGTGGGTGTAGGCGATGCCCTGGACTATGATGTCGTTCTGCCGACGCAGCTCGTTGACCTGTGGAGCCAGTTTTCCCTTGCTCTTGGTAAGGCAGTATGAAAGTCCCTCACTGATTGAGGTCTGCATGCGGTTAAAGTCATCTTTGAAGTTGCCGTACATAAGGTCAACATTGCGGTCGGCTGCACGAGCCACTTCCTCGTCATGTATCTCCTTCTGCTTGACGCGCTCTTCCTCGACCTTCTTTATCTTCATGCGCTGTGTTTCCTCAGAGGTTATACGGTCAGGCATAATAGTCTTTACATTCGACTTTCTTTCCTTGAAGCGGACACGCAAGCCGGACTTAAAGCCGCTCCATTTCCAATATGTTTCCGCGCCGGAATATTTGCGGTGGAAGAAATAATAATACCAGCCGGGCTCGAAGTCCCAACTTCCCGTTTCCATGCTCCGCCACTGCTTCTCCTTCTGCTTGTCATGGCGGATGCGCTGCGCTGAGACGGGCAGACTGGCCATGAAAGTTAGCAGAAGCGTTACTATAGTGATTGTTTGTTTCTTACTCATAATATGAAAGTTACGTCTAACTGTTATTCCATTTGTTTATCAACTTCCCTGCTATTTCCTCACGAACGTCCGAGTTGAGAATATCCCAGATGTAATCGTAATGGAAGCCGCCCATGACCACTATGGTGCACCAAAGGTTGGCACTGTCAATGATACCGCGCATGTTGTTGATGTATGCGTGAAGGGTGTTCACAAGCATTATCTTCTCGTCCATACTCGCCTTCATCACGTTCAATCCGCTTGCGGATATTGTGACATACATCTTCTTGATGTTCTTCAACTCACGATTACAGGCGAAGTTGGCCTCAGTATAGTACCATGCTACCTGAGGTTTCTTGAAGGTGTACTTGACGGTGTTCTTAGTGAAGTTGCTGTAGTCGCGTATAAGCTTGTAGAGGTCGGTGCTTGTCATGGCAAGGGCAGAGCCAAGGACAAGGTAGCTGTGGGCGTCGCTGAGCTTCGTGTCCAACGTGGTTCGTACATCATTGAACGCCTTCGCTCCCTTTGTCACAAGGCTCTGCTCGCCATAGCTTGCTGCCACCTTCTCCATCGCCTTGTCCTCTTCTTTCTTTATCAGCTTGTGGAGGGAGATAAGGGCCTCGATGGTCGGCATATCATTTGGCAGCTCTATGGCACCGGCACTGGCTGGCATCGGCATCACCAATGCAGCAATTAACAATATTATTATGGTAGCTTGTTTCTTCATACGCCAAGATAATTCCAATCGTTGATAAGCTGGTTGACTGCATTGGACGACTGGTAATAAGCCGCCCATGTCTGTGGGTCTATTGCGAAGAACACGTCTCCCCAAGTGCCGAACTGGCACATCATCACCATTGCGTCCATGCGGTACTTTATCTCCAATAGCCTTCCGTAAATCTTGTAGGTAAGGCTGACACGGGTGTAGCGGTCAAGGAAGTTATAGCCGTCGTTGGACTTTGCCTTCTTTAGTGGGTTCTTGACCTTTCCATTGTTGACGATGTTCACGAAGTCAGAGACAAGGCCTTCTGTCTCAAGCATTACGTCAGTCAGCTCGTTAAGGCAGAGAATGTAGTTCTTACCGGGGTGCTTGACGAGGAACTTCGTTACCGTGGGTACGCCAGTGAGGATGTCAACGGAGAGTTGCGCTATCTCCTTATAGAACACACTTTCCTCACCGAAGCCCCTTATATTCGTCATTGACACACGGTAGAGTTCCTTTATTGACTCCATAGTAGCGGTATACTGGGCAATCTTCTTCTGCTTTGCCGAGATTGTGTCAAGACGTTGGTTGTGCTTGTCCTCGATAAGTTTCTGCTCTCCGGCATTGGCTGTTACCTGCGCCGTTGTCCAAGGGTCAAAGACTACCTTGTAGTAGGCATTGGCATTCATGCTTATTGTCAGCATTGCCGCACACATTATTATATATGTCAGTTTTTTCTTTCCCATAATGGCATGATTTTTTTTTGTCTGTTTACTTGTACTGCGAAATCAAGGTACTTTTTTATTCCCAAGGATTTTCTATCCTCTTCAATCTTGGTAATGGCTGTCTGAATGTCGCCATAGTGTCTTTCATATACCTTCAACGCTTCCTTTTCGGCTCTTTCAGTGGTGTAAGCCCAGTAGCATTCAGGCGGTTCCTCTACTCCGTAAACGTCTGATACCTGACCACGGCATATCCAAACCTCCTTAAAGTAGTTGCGCCCGTCGTGGTTGTTCAGAGCATTGACGGTGAAAATCTGTTGTTTCTGGACTTGTGTAAGACCGAGAATGGCACTTATATCGTCATACCTGTCCTTGAACTTCGACTGGTCAAGCAATATCTTTACGTCAGAATTGTTGATGATTGCCTCCTTCACTATCGGAGAGTCAATGACATCATTCAATTCCTGTGTTACCACTCCGGCTATGCCGTGGAATTTTCTTACCGTCTTATAGAGGTACTTAATGTACTCAGCCATAGTCGGCGAACTGATTGCCTTCCATGCTTCCTCGATAATCAGAGCCTTGCGTCCTTTCTTGATGCGCATCTTCTGCAGGAACACGTCCATGATAATGAGCACCACGATAGGAAAGAGAACAGGGTCATCCTTAATCTTGTCGATCTCGAACACTATGAACTTTTCGTCAAAGAGGCTTGAATCCACATCATTATTCAAGGTATGTTCCAACTCTCCGCCCTTGTAGAACTGCTCCAGTATGGCTGCGAAGTTGTCAATGTCGAAGTTGATTTTCTTCTCTGCCATAATCTGAGGTATACGCTCCAAGGCAAACTCATAGTAAGAATTGAAGCTTAGCTCGTCAACGTGCATCTTCTTTTTCTGCTTCTCAATCTTGTCGATACGCTCTTCAATGGTGACGAGGTAGTTGCCTTCTATCAGTTGCGGCATAAGGCGCATAAGCTGGCGGTTGGCGGCAATCTTCTCTCCGTCTGTCGCGGCACGGTCGTTGATAAGGTCGTGGAGCTTGTTCACTTTCCTTTGGATTCGGGAGTATTCCTCTTTCCCCGTAGGAGAATGTGTAGCACCGCCATTGCCCATATCGGCAGCAGCAGTATCGTCAGCGTACTGTCTATTATCCTGTCCTTCAAGGGCAGGTGAATCTTCGGTGGTGTTTTCAGATGTCTCATACTCATAGTGTTTGTATTTGTTTTCAAGTTCTTTCTCGTGCTTGGCATACTCGCCGTTTTTCTTGTCTTCCAAAAGGAGACGCTTGCGCATCTGGTCACGCTCCTGCTCTGTGAACTCCTTGAATGGCTCAAAGTATTCTTGGTAGTATTCTACTATAGTCTGGTTGATTATCTTATCCTCAATCTTTGTCGGCTCATCATTACCTTTGAAGATAAG
Organism: uncultured Prevotella sp.; assembly: GCA_964616945.1. Lineage (GTDB taxonomy): Bacteria > Bacteroidota > Bacteroidia > Bacteroidales > Bacteroidaceae > Prevotella. Next base: position 8,867 of record CAZTUD010000051.1, read on the forward strand.
GAAGATGAGAGACTTCAAGAAGTTCTTCTTCTCGCCAAAATTCTGGTTATACTCGGTATCCGTTATCTTGAAAGGATTCATGGATATTGGCTTCTCCTTTGAGTAAGTGATGTACGTGCCTTTGAAGTAACGACAAATTCCTTCATAACTGTCGCCGGTATCGACCATTACAACATCCGTATCCTGCTCTAAAAGCTGACGGACGACGCTGTTCATGTGGAAGGATTTCCCGCTTCCGCTTGGCCCGATGCAAAAAAAATTACTATTGTCAGTCATCTTGAAACGTCCTTCCTTGCCCGTAATATCGATACATACGGGTAATCCCTGCCTGTCAGTATAGTAAGTTTTCAGAGGGGTATCCTCACTGTGCTTCAAATGTTCCTTGTAGCAGAGGCAAAGAGCAGCGTCCGACAAAGTAAGGAAAAGGTCATAGTCGGGATTGAACGAGTAGGCGTTGCCCGGAAATGAGCCCATAAACAGTGCCAACTGATTGTATGCTGACTTTGACGCGAATATACCACACTCATAGAGCTTTGTCTCAATGAATGATGTTACCGGTGTCAACTTCTCAGTCGGGCAGCTTACCATTAGGTTATAATTGGTATAGACAAGCAGTTTGCTGTCCTGGGCAAGCAAGTCCAGTACAGCGTCAATATCGGCTTTCGCTATCTTGTTGCTTGGGTCTGGCATACTTCCATGACGCTTTGACTTGCCCTGCAACTTGCGTAAAAGCTTGCGCTGTTGTGGTATCTGAATGACCTGGTTGTAAATCACGCAATCAGTGAATGGTATCTCCGTTAGGAAAGCCATCAAGTCAGTGGCAATGACGTAGCCGTTGACATTGACAGGCTGGAATGGTTTTATTAGCGATGGTAGGTCAATCTCGTCGATGTCGACGATGTTGAACGACTTCACAACGTTATTGCCCATTCTCAGGTACTCGTCACTCGACTTGAAGCTGTTCATAGAGAAAGGCCCGTTCTTGAAGTTGAATGCCATAAACCTGTGCAGGTACTCGTCAATCTCTGCCTTGTTCAACTTGTGATACCACATTCCACGCTCCTTCAAGATGTCAACGACTTTGGCAACCTTGGTGTGGAAGTCCATCCACGTCTTGGGGTCATACTTGATGAAACTCGACTTTATCGTTTCCTGTGTGATTACAAGATATGTACGGATTTCAGTATACGGACGACCCTCGAAGAACTTGAAATAGCTCTTCGATAGGAATTCCATGTCGGGTGTGATGTCATGGTGGTATGCCTGCTTGCAGAGGATATCCTGCTTCTGCAAGGCATAGCCCTCGCCCAATGTCTGGACGATGTTGTTCAATACGTCCATATAGGCAAGGTAGAGGTCAGCGTCTGTTGCGTACTGCTGGACGGGATTCTCTATCTCTATGATGACCGACGGATTGCCGTTCTTTGAGAACAGTACGGTATTGAGAATGCCGCCCTTGGCATCCTTTATGTCCTGTAGCTGTGCGAACAGTCCGTCGAGTGGTTTCTTGGTATTGCTGGCCATTGATAGGTTGGTTATGTCGGTTGAAAAATGTTCGGTTAATTGGTTTCGTTAATGGGTGTATAGGTTATGGAAGAAGTATATGCTCTTGTAGCGTTTCTTGTTGTGCAGTCCGCCACGCTGTTTGATGTAAATGGTGAGCAGACTCGCGGCGGCTATGACAACCATGCCTATAAATCCGGCTAATTTTCCCAAAACTATTGAGAAAATTATAAAGCCGATGAAGCTCGCGCCGATGGCACAAGCGGCGAGTGTCAGGAACCTCCCCCTGATGCCCATGAACTCCAGTGGTTTCTGAAGTCCCTTGAATACCGGATAGCCGTTATAACTTACTTCCATAGTGGTTAAGTTTGGTGTTTTATTTTGGTTGGTTTGTGTTGTTGGTTTTACTTGTAATTATATTTACTTTTTTGTTGAATATTCTTTTTAAAGAAGGTGCCAGTGTTGAATGTTCAACAACTGGACACCTTTTGCCTTTCGGCTTGGTTCAATGCTACTTGAAGAAGAGCGGCAGAGCCTCAGACATAGCGATGAAAGCTACGCAGCCACCAACGGTGAGCATGATAGTTTTCTTTACATCTTGGTCGCCATTCTGCATCTTGAAATATACATTGAATGCGCCGACAAGTGCGATTACCGCAGCGATGGCCTTCATGAGGTTGCTTACGGGAGTCTGGTATCCCGATACCTCGGTGATTGCCTTCTGGAATCCGCCCGCTCCTACGCTTTGTGCCGACGCTACAAGGGCGCAGCAGAGGAACATTCCGGCGAATGTCGCGATACGCTTCTTAGGCAGTTTCTGCCATCCCTTCACGGCAGCGTTCTTCATGGTTGACAGTGAATTGTGTAACATAAGATGGTTAATAGTTTGTCTACAGTTACAAATTAACTACCACATGAAAAGTGGAAGATGGGTGAGGAACATCCGCTGATGCCCGTCTGATCCCCTGTTACGTCTCACGACGCGCAGCCCTCTTCCCGAAACTGTCTTGTGTCAAACATGGTTAGGTTAGTAGGTTAATACTCACTTGTGACTTTTAACATAATAACAAAAGGAAGAATATGAACAATAATCATCGTATCTTTTTATGTCGCTCCCCTGAACGAGACCGGGTCAGGCCTGTTTTGCTTCTTGGCCAGTTCTATCGCCTCCAGTTCATCCTCGTCAGGCTGTCTAACATTCTTTTTGAGTTTCAAGAGGTTGCCGAACTTCTCGTTGCGCTTTCTTATTTCTTCAAGGGTGAGATCTTTGGCTTCCTCCTGCACCGTCTCGGCTTTCTTCGCTCCACAGTGTCTGGTCGGTCTCGCGTCCTCGTCGATGTCCACGCTAAGGAACTTGTAGGATACAGGCTCAGGCCTCGGCTTCTCAGGCTTGACTATCATTTGCTCCGGTGGTCTGGCAATCCTTGACCTTGGCTGTTCCGCCTTTTCTTTCTTTGGCCGGCTGGTATCCTTGTCATTCGTATCAGTCCTTTCAAAAGTGCCTTTCGGCTGTGCCTGTGCCGGTTGTGAAGCCGTGCTTTCTTGAACGGTACTTTCCTCTGACTTCGGCTTTGGGCTTGCTGTAGGAGTTGATTTCGAGGTTTCCTTTGATGTGGGCTTCTCCTTTGTCTCAGTAGTCTGCGCCTGTGTCACCGTCTTGGATGATTCCTGCTTCGATGTTTCTGACTTTGGATGTGCTTTGGTTGGCTGAATGGAGGCTTCCTTTACGTCCTCCTTTTCCGTTTGCAGCTCCTTCGCTCTCTCAAACTCGGCTTCCACCTGCATCTGCTCTGCAAGCAACTCCTGTCGTTTCAAAGCTACCAATTCGGCTATCAGCTTCTTTCGGCTGGAATCAGCCTCTTTCGGTCCTGTGTCGCTGAGAGACTTGCGGTTGGCAACATCGTCATCGAAAGTCGTAACCATTGGTGGAGAATCCTTTCGCTCCGTGTCATTGTCCTTGGGCGTATCCTTCGCCTGCTGGTCATTGGTTTTGTCTTTATCCTTGTCCTCGCTTATTGGCTTGACAACAGGAACTTTCTTTTGGCTGCCATTATTGTCATCCTTTTCAATGAGAATAGGTTTGAACTGCCCCACTTCGTCGGAAATATCCACGTCCTCGTCCTCCTGCTTCGGCACAAGGTCTGTCGGGTCTTTCTTGATGAAGAGGTCGTAGGCTATCATTCCGGCATAGATGAAGACATAGACCACAAGGACTATTATCAATATCGTGCTGAATGCCATAAGCTACTCTTCGGTTATTGGTTGTGGACGCTCAACGCCTGTTATGACGTTCTTGCCAAACACCCTGTCGTTATACTCGTTTACCTTGGGGATAAAGGTTATTGTAAGGGTCTCGCCCTCGGTGATGGCGAAGTCACCTATTTCCTTCTCCCCGAATACTTCCAGCAGCACCGTCGACTTGTCAGCGTCATCAGCCTCCAGTACGTACTGCTGTGCCTTCCATGTGCTGCCCTTGCGACTCGTGCCTGTCTTTATTGGCAGCACCTTTGTGATGGTTCCTGTGATTTTCATTTTCTTCTGATGTTTAGGTTGTAGTTGTATGTTTGTGTTGTTGTTTGCTAGTCCACCGCTCCGCAAGGCCGGAGATGCTGGTCATCTCCCGTTTCCTCCGGGCACTCTGCTGCGGGCAGTGGCATGAATCTTAATCCGAGCTTCTCGCCGTTGCGCTCCCTTATGGGATGGCGTTCGAGGTCGTCGGTATAGTAGACGGTATTGTCACCCTTGGCGACGATATACCCGTGTTCTCTCAGTTTGTGACGTAAACGCACCTTCTTGCGGTTGCAGCCTATCTTCCATCTGGTCTCCTGGTTAAGGCCGAATATTGCCCTGCGCCTCTCTCTCTGGAAGGTCTCGCGGCAGCCCTTGCCGATGTTCTCGTTCCACTTCTCGCGTGTGCGGGTCAGTCCGAGCTCACGGGCAATCTTGAAGATGGTGTACTCGTTCAGTCCGGTGCGCTTGGACATCTCCTTGTAGGTGAGGTTGTCGAACTCCATCTCGACAAACGCCCTTATGTCCTTGTTGCGCTGTCTTGGGTCAGCCTTTCTCAGGCCGAGCTTGCGGGCATGCTCATGGACTGTACTCCTGCTGAAGCCTATCTCGTCGGCGATGTCCTGTATGTAGTCGGTGTGGAAACGCTCCTTGAGGATTTCGTCATGCTCTGCGTTCCATCTTCCGGGGGTGGTCTTTGTATTGTAGGTCATGTTGGTCATCGTTGCTTGTGTTGTTGCTTGATTAATCGGTTTTTTCGTTAAAAACGTTGCTCTTGTCGGCGATGCTGCGCCTTATCTCTTCCCTGAAATCATCTATGTGGTCTCTTGCGAGAGTGGTGAGGACTGCCGAGAGCCGCCTTTCGCCGTATGCGTAGTACAGTGTCGCCGAGACATCCGCAGGCAGGAAAATCCAGTGTCTCTTACAGTTCTCTTCCCTTGAGTTGAAACTGTCAATACGGCTTTCTATATCCTTGTAACTGCCCTTCTTGTGAGGTCTTTCGTTGCGGACGGTTGCCTTTGGCGGTTTCCTCTCCTTTGGCGGTGAGTCCTTTGCAGGTGGTTTTACGGGTTGGACTGGTTGTGATTCCTTTTCAGTTGGCTTGACAGTTTCGGGTATTTCATTCATTCCCGATGAAGTCTCCTTTTCGGGGTTGGGAGTGGAAGGAGCAGCCTGTTGTGTTTGTGTCTCACCGATTGTCTTTTCTTCTTTGGCTGCGTCCTTCCCTTCCTCCCCTTGCACTATGGCGAACTTTGAAATATCCTTTTCCGGCTGACTGTCAGCGAACTTGCCGTCGTTTGTTCCGGCATTCCACGGCATTGTCTCCCTGCGCGACGAGTTGGCTTGCCTGAGCAGGTCCTTGATGTTGCCCATGGAGCCGGGCTTGTAGGAAGTGCCGTTACCATTGCTCATCGTTCAGTCGCTCAGTCGTTATAGATGTTGGCGTAAAGGAAATCGTAGCATGGTGCCGTCAGGTCGCGCTGCTGCTTGGTGGTGTACACGCTGGTGTAACGGCGCATCTCAGGTGATGACGGAACTTTCGGAGATACCAGTCCTATGCTGCGCAGTGCCTTCTCGGTCTCCTTGTCAACCTCTATCTCCTGCTTCGTGCCCCATGTCTTGTTGTG
>CAZTUD010000052.1:0-13957 GCA_964616945.1 uncultured Prevotella sp.
ATGCAATGCGGGAGAGTAGGAAGCCGCCTTCTTTCAGGGCAGGGCCGTGGGGACAGCAATGTCCCCACGGCCTTTTTTTGTCTTATAAATTCTTGTCCTTATATCCTTTTTGCACAAAACTTTCTTGACGTTTATCAAGAAATGCTAACAAAGGTGTTGATTATCAACTATTTTTCGTAACTTTGCAATGCGAATGATAAATAGCGGCGCACGATGTTTGTGAAAAACAGAGCCGCGTAAACAACATGTTATGGAGAAAACATTGAAGATTGTATTTGGGATAATATTTATTTTATTTTTTCATCCTGCTTTTGCAGGCAACGGCAAGGGCTCAGTTGAAGCCGCCTCGAAACATGACTGGCGTCCTGTCATAGAGGCAATCATTCAAGTTGAGTCGGAGGGCAAGAGCGACGCCAGGCGTGGCGCTTCCGTGGGAGTGTTGCAGATTACGCCTGTGATGGTGGCTGAATGCAACAACATCCTGAAGCAGCGCAAGTTGCGGAAACGCTATACCCTTGCCGACCGCAGGAGCCGCCAGAAGTCGATAGAGATGTTCCTGCTCTTTCAGTCATGGTTCAATCCCAAGCATGACATTGAGTTGGCCATCCGCTCATGGAACGGAGGAATGCATTACAGCGTGAAACGAACGCAGCGGTATTTTGAAAAAGTAATGAAAATATTGCGGAAAAGTTAATTTGTGATATAACAAAAGAAAGAGGGCACCTGTCTCAAAACCATGAGGCAGGTGCCTTTTTTCATGCTTTTTGTATGCTTTTTGTAAAATTTCTTTGCCTTTTGCTTTTATTGTAAAAATTTTTGTGTAACTTTGCGAACACTTTTCAACTAAACTATGGATAGCTGTTGAAAGTGAATGAAAAAGAACTAAGAGAGATAGAAAACTAATTTTAACCAAATTGTGTATTTTATGAGTAAAAGGCTAAGTTTACTTCTTGTATGCCTGTTTCTCGTAGTGGGGGGGGTACTATCCCAAACCAAGATTACAGGCTCAGTCTTTGATGACAAGGGAGAGCCGGCCATAGGAGCTTCCGTTATGGTGGAAGGTTCCAAGGTCGGTACCGTGACCAACAGTGATGGACAATTCACATTGAGTGTTCCATCGGGTAAGAAACTGGTAGTCAGCTACATCGGTATGGTTTCGCAGACCGTCAGCGCACGCAATGGCATGACCGTGCGCCTGAGTGGTGACGAGAGCACCCTTGGCGAGGTTGTCGTTACCGGCGTGCAGCAGATGGACAAGCGCACTTTCACTGGCGCAGCCACAAAGGTCGATGCCGACAAGGCAAAGCTTGACGGTGTAGCCGACATCTCGCGCTCGCTTGAAGGTCGTGTTGCCGGCGTGTCGGTGCAAAACGTCTCAGGCACATTCGGCACGGCACCCCGCATCCGCGTGCGTGGCGCGACATCCATCTATGGCTCGTCGAAACCGCTTTGGGTTGTTGACGGTGTCATCATGGAAGACGTTACCGAGGTCGATGCCGACGACCTTTCGTCGGGCGACGCCAAGACGCTCATCTCGTCGGCAATAGCCGGCTTGAACTCCGACGACATCGAGAGCTTCCAAATTTTGAAGGATGGTTCGGCAACTTCCATCTATGGCGCACGTGCTATGGCGGGCGTGATAGTGGTGACGACGAAGAAAGGCCATGCCGGGCAGAGCAGCATAAGCTATACGGGCGAATACACCATGCGCCTGAAGCCGAGCTACAGCCAGTTCAACATCATGAACTCGCAGGAGCAGATGGGTGTCTATAAGGAGCTTTACAACGACGGATGGCTCAACTTTGGCCGCACCTACCGTGCCTCCGAGAGCGGAGTCTATGGCAAGATGTACCAGCTGATGAACCAGTACGACGCCACGACGGGGCAGTTTGGGCTTGCCAACACCACCGAGGCGATGAACGCCTATCTGCAGGAGGCAGAATACAGGAACACCAACTGGTTTGACGAGCTTTTCAGCACAGCCATACAGCGCAATCACTCCATATCAATGTCAACGGGCACCGACAAGGCGCAATACTACGTCTCGATGTCGTTCATGAACGACCCGGGCTGGACGCAGGCATCAAAGGTGAAGCGTTATACCGCCAACATCAACGCCAACTACAACCTCTCGCAGAAATTGTCGCTCAACATGATTGCCAACGCCTCCTACCGCAAGCAGCGGGCCCCTGGCACCACCAACCAGAGCGTGAACGCCGTAACGGGCGAGGTGAGCCGCGACTTCGACATCAACCCGTACTCCTACGCCATCAACACCTCGCGTACGCTTGACCCGAACACGTTCTACACGCGCAACTACGCGCCGTTCAACATCAAGCACGAGCTGGAAAACAACTACATGGACCTTGATGTCGTTGACATGAAGTGGCAGGGCGAGCTTACCTACAAGCCCATTCGTCAGCTCACGTTCAAAGGGCTTGTGGACTACAAGTATTCATTCACCAACCAGGCTCACCGCATCACCGAGAACTCCAACCTTGCGCAAGCCTACCGCGCTATGGACGACGCCACGATGCGCGACAACAACCCCTGGCTCTACACCGACCCTGACGACGCCAACTCGCTGCCAGTCACCGTGTTGCCCACAGGCGGCTTCTACCGCGAGACGAAGTACAAGATGAACGCGTGGGACGCACGCTTCACCGCCAACTACAACGACGCTTACGGCTCCAACCAGCAGCACATCGTGAACCTGTTCTACGGCATGGAGATGAACACCACCGACCGCTTCAGCGACTTCTTCAACGCCGTGGGCCTGCAATATGGCAACGGGATGCTCGGCAGCTACGACTACCGCTACTTCAAGCAGGCGCTTGAGGAGAACTCCATGTACTACAGCCTTGCAAACACCTACAACCGCAAGGCATCGTTCTACGGATATGTCAACTATTCTTACAAGCGCCGCTACAACCTCAACTACACCATGCGCTACGAAGGCTCCAACCGCCTCGGCAAATCATCCAACGCACGCTGGCTGCCCACGTGGAACGTGTCAGGCTCATGGAATGCAGACGAGGAGCCTTGGTTCCAAAAGACTTTCGGTCGCACGCTTACCCACTTCATGATGCGTGCCTCCTACTCGCTCACGGGCCAGGACCCCGCCACCAACAACGCGTCGGTCATCATACAGAGCTTCACGCCGTGGAGGCCCTACGCCACAGACAAGGAGGACGGACTTGAGATTTACGACTTCGCCAATCCCGACCTCACATACGAGAAGAAGCACGAGTTCAACCTCGGCCTTGAGGCGGGCTTCCTTGACAACCGCATCAACGTGGTGTTCGACATCTGGTGGCGCAACAACTACGACCTCATCGGCATGAAGTCAACGGCTGGCGTAGGCGGCACGATACGCAAGTACGCCAACGTTGCCGACATGAAGTCGCACGGCGAGGAGCTTTCCATTTCCACGCGCAATTTCACTGGTCCCAAGTTCAAGTGGAGCACCGACTTCATCTTCTCCCACTTCAAGGAGGAGGTAACCAATCTTGAGACCAACAACCGCATTTACACATTCCTCACGGGCAACGGCTTCACGATGGAGGGCTATCCCCATCGCGCATTGTTCTCACTCGACTTCCAGGGGCTCAACAAGAACGGCTTGCCGACGTTCATCAACGAGAGCGGCGAGCTTACCGTGAGCGACATCGACTTCCAGAGCCGCGTTACCGACTACCTTGTTTACGAAGGCCCCACAGAGCCCACCATCAACGGCTCCATTGGCAACAACTTCAGCTATGGCAACTGGCATCTCAACCTGTTCGTTACCTACGCCTTCGGCAACAAGATTCGTCTCGACCGTTCGTTCCACGCAGTCTATTCCGACCTCGACGCAATGCCCAAGGAATTCAAGAACCGATGGACCAAGGCGGGCGACGAGAACTATACCGACGTGCCAGTCATAGCCGACCTGCGCACCTACCAGAACGACAGTTACCTGAGCTATGCCTACAATGCCTACAACCTGTCCACGGCACGTGTGGCGAAAGGCGACTTCATACGCATGAAGGAAATATCGGTTGCCTACGACTTCCCGCAGAAATGGGTCAGCGCGTTGCGCCTCGCCAAGCTATCGGCAAAGCTTCAGGCCACCAACCTCTTCCTTTTCTACGCCGACAAGAAGCTCAACGGCCAGGATCCCGAATTCTTCAACAACGGAGGCGTGGCGGTGCCTATGGCGCGCCAGTTCACGTTCACGCTCAAGCTGGGGCTTTGAGAAAGTGTCAACCTTTTAAAACAGAAACGCAATGAAAAGCAACAAAATACATTTGATGATGTCGGGCGCGGCACTGCTGTTTGGGCTTGCGGCTTGCAGCGACTATCTTGACAAGCAGCCCGACGACCGCGCCACGGTGGACTCGAAGGAGAAAGTCGCCGCCCTCTTGGTGTCGGCATATCCCAGCCACCTGCCCACTATGATGTTTGAGATGGCGTCGGACAATGTCGCCGACAACGGCAGTCAGTACGGCACGCAGCCCAACCAGGACAAGATGTACCGTTTCGAGGACAACACCTATACTGGCAACGACGACCCCTACACTCTGTGGAACGCCAACTATACGGCTGTCGCCACCGCCAACGAGGCGTTGCAGGCGATAGGCGAGCTTGGCGGTCCCGACGCCATGCCAGGCGAGTATGCCGAGGCACTGCTCGTGCGTGCATACGCCATGTTTGTCCAGGCAAACATATTCTGCATGAGCTATGTGCCCGACTCCGCCGAGGTTTATCTCGGGCTGCCTTATCCCACGGAGCCTGAACAGAGCGTGGAGACACAGTATGAGCGTGGCACGCTGAAGGCTCTCTACGAGAACATCAACAAGGACATTGAAACGGCATTGCCGCTCGTCAGCGACGCTCATCTCTCAACGCCCAAGTATCACTTCAACAAGAATGCCGCATACGCCTTCGCCGCGCGCTTCAACCTTTTCTACCATAATTACGACAAGGCGATAGAGTATGCCAGCAAGGTGCTTGGCTCCTCGCCAACGGGCATGTTGAGGAATTTCTCCGCCCTTGAGGACCTTGCCGGCGTCTATGACATACAAAACTCATATCTTGCCTCGTCGGTCAACGCCAACCTAATGCTCGAGCCTACCTATTCGTCGGCTGGCCGCATGTTTGCCTCGTCGAGCTACCGCCGCTACGCCGCCAACCGTGTCATCGTGACCAACGAGACCGTGTGGGCGTCCATGCCGTGGGGCAGCGGCTCGTCAAAGAACACGCTCATCATGTCGCGCCTGCTCTATGGCACCAACCAAAGCGTCTATTTCCCGAAGCAATACGAGATGTTTGAATACACCGACAAGGTGAACGGCACGGGCTATGCCCACGCAGTGATACCTGTGTTCACGGCTGAGGAGACGCTCATGACACGCGCCGAGGCCGAGGCACTGGCCAACGACTCGGCGGCGGCATTGCGTGACATGAACCTGTGGGTGCAGAGCCATTGCGCCGAGCAGGTTACATATACTTCAGGTGGCAAGCGCTACACCTTGCCTCGCCCCACGCTGACAATGCAGTCGGTAAACGAATTTGTCGAGGGCAAGCCCTACGCCGTCGTGGAGTTGCAGTCAGACAACGAACGTTCCATCCGCAAGACATTCCATCCGCAAGGCTTCAAGGTGGAGGCTGGCAACCAGGAAAATCTCTTGCAGGTCATCCTGCAGATGCGGCGCATCGACACCGTGCACGACGGCTCGCGCTTCCTCGACCTCAAGCGTTACGGCATAGAATACCAGCACCAGCTCGACGGCGAAAACGCCATTACCATAAAGGCGGGCGACAGGCGCATGGCGTTCCAGCTGCCTGTGGAGGCCATACAGAACGGCCTTGCCGCCAATCCGCGTTGAGCTTGAAACCGTGTGGATGGAGACTGCCAGCAGCATGTTCGCGCAATGTGCGCCGCAATGTCAATGCGTGGCAACTGCCACTGACATGCGTGGCAACTGCCACTGACTTGCGTGACAATTGTCACTGATATGCGTGGCAATTGCCACGCATCAAGACGGCGGCGCAAATGGCTGGCACATAAACTTATAAACCCGCAAACAACAGACCAAAAAACATCATGAACAAGACAATATTTCTTTCGATAGCGGCTGCGGCATTGCTCGCCCTGAGCTCATGCGGCGACGACGACCTAAGCCCGCAGAGCATCTTCCAGGACGAGAGTGCCGCACAGAGCACTTTCGACCAGTGGATAAAAACCAACTACACCGACCCTTACAACATAAGGTTCATCTACCGCTACACCGACTACGAGACCGACAACAGCTACAACGTCGTGCCCGCGTCGGAAACAAAGTCGGAGGCTCTCGCCATACTGATCAAGTATGTGTGGATAGACGCCTATGAGGAGGTAATGGGCAAGGAGTTCCTCAAGCAGTATGCCCCGCGCATATTCCAGCTCATAGGGTCGAACGAGTACAACTCGCAAGGCTCGGTGGTGATGGGCACAGCCGAGGGCGGCGTAAAGATAACGCTGTTCGACGTGAACAGCATCGACCCCTCAAGCATACTCATCGACCAGGACTCGCCGCTGCCCAACTACAGCAGCAATCCCGTGGACCTGAACTACCGCTATTTCCACACCATCCACCACGAGTTCTGCCACATATTGACGCAGAAGAAGGACTACAGCACCGACTTCCGCGCCATCTCGGCTGGCGAATACCACACGTCTGACTGGATAAACGTTGACGACGAGGACGCGCCGTCGATGGGCTTTGTCACCAACTACGCCTCAAGCGAGTACAACGAGGACTTCGCCGAAATCTACGCCACCTACGTCACCCATTCCGACAAGGGCTGGAACGCCCTGTTGGAGAAGGCGATAATAGCGCAGGGCGAGGGCGACGACGCATCTTACGACTACACGGGCTACAACGCCATCTTGCAGAAGCTTGACATGGTGAGGGATTACTTCAGCTCGCAGTGGGGCTTCGACATCGACAAGATGCGCGAGGTGGTGCTACGCCGCTCGCAGGAGGCAGCCGACTTGAAACTTACAATAGAATAAAAAAGACGAAGCAATGAAGAGTTTAAGATTTATGATATTAGCCGCTGCGGCAATGCTGATGGCAGTGGCGTGCACGCCCGAAGTTGATGACAAGTTCGACCAGCCTGCCTCGCAGCGCATAGAGACGGGCGTGGCAGAGGCGCAAGCACTGCTTGAGAGTGCGCAGAACGGATGGATGATGTACTACTATGGCAACACCGACTATGGCGGCTACAACGTCTATTGCAAGTTCAAGGACAGTCAGGTAACGGTGCAGAGCGAGTTTTTCGGCAGTGCCTCGGAGACCTCCCACTATAGCGTGGTGCAAAGTGCCGGCGTGCTGCTTTCGTTCGACGGCTACAACGAGATATTTCATTTCTTCTCTGACCCGAGCTTGGAGAAATATGGCAGCATCGCCGACAACTTCGGCATCAACGGCAAGGCTTTCGGTGGCGACTTAGAGTTCAGGGTGCTTGCCGCCACCGCCGACAGCGTAGTGTTGGAGGGCAAGAAACACCAGTCGAAAATCGTCATGCTGCCGGTGCAGCAGTCGTTCGACTGGGACTCCTATTTGGAGACGGTCAACGGGATAGAGGAGAGCATGTACAGCGCCAACTATATCCTCACCAACGGCGCCGACACGGTGCTCACCGTGCAGCCGAGCGGGCGTGTGCTCGTGGGCACCGACAAGGAGGGCAACGCCCACGAGATGCCGTATGTGGTTACGGAGGATGGCTTCAGGCTCTACAAGGCTCTCACGGTAGGCGGAGTAACGTTGACGGGCTTCCAATATGCCGACGGCGACAGCTATGCCGACTTCTCTGGCAACGGGGCCACGCTGTCTATGGTGATACCGCCGATTAACGAGCAGTTTGCGGCAGGCGCATGGGATGTGTCGTTCAGCACCTTGGGGACTCTCGGCCAGGCATATTGGACAAAGGGAAAGACCTACTCCGACGCGGCAGGCGAGGAGATGTACAAGGCCGTGATAGGCACCTACATGTTCAGCTCCACATACGGCAGGAATTTCGGCCTTACCTTTGCCAGCGCGGCGGGCTCGTCGGCCTACTATGGCACGTTGGGCATGAGATATGAGCTGTCGGGCGACGACGAGATAACGCTTTCCTACGCAAGCGACCTCAACGTGCTCAACGGCAACTACTACATGTCCTACTTGGGCTATGCCTACATCGTTTACCCGTTCTGCTATACTAACGTTACCCGCACGTTCAGGCTTTCGACAGACAACTTGAAGAACCCATCGTACATCGTGATGACCGACGTTGACGATGCGCGTAATGTCATAAAGGTGACTAAGGTCGTGGGCCAGCCGCAGTCGTGGCCATTCGACCATTGATGACAATCAGGCGTGCCGCTTCCTGAGAATAATCAGCGTTACGGCACTGAGTATCAGCACTATGCCGACGGCGAGGCGAGGGGTGAACTCCTCGCCGAACAGCGTGCATGAAATCACTACGGCAGTCATAGGCTCCAATGCCCCCATTATGGCGGTGGGCGTGGAGCCTATGCTTTTTATGGCTATGTTGATGAAGAACAGCGAAAGCACGGTGGGCAGCAGCGCGAGCTGGAAGCCCCATATCCACTCTGTGCCGTGGAGCAGCTGCGGAGCCTCGCGCGTGAACGCCATATAAACCATGACGGCGAGCCAGCCGAAGAAGACTACCCAGAAAGTGAACTTCTCCGACGACATGGTCATCTTGAACTGGCTCACGTAAACGATGTAGAGGGCGTAGAGCAGCGACGACAGCAGCACGAGCAACATGCCCGTGGTGGAAAGCACGGTGCCGCCCTCGCCGCCCCCGTGGTAGAGCAGGGCGATGCCCGACAGGGCAAGGACGATGGCAATGGTGGTGCGCCACGTTACGCGCTCGTGGAAGAACATCACCATCAGCACGGCGGTCATTATGGGGTAGGAAAAGAGTATGGTTGAGGCCACGCCCGCGTTCATGTAGTGGAACGAGACGTAGAGCGTTACCGACGACATGGCCATGAGTGTGCCGAGGATGGCGAGCTTTATGGCGTGCCCCCACCTTATTTTCAGGCTCTCGCCCCTTGCTATAAGCCATGCGGCAAATATTGCCACGGAGATGCCGTAGCGGTAGAACAGCACGTTGCCCGACGTTATGCCGTCGGCGTAGAGCGGCAGCGTGCCGAGCGGGTTGGTGCCGTAGAAAATGGCAGCAAGGCAACCTGCGGCAAAGCCTTTAAACCTCATACAGCAGTCCGTTTTTAAGGTCTTCCGCCGCCGTGCGTTTTATCTTGAAGTGGAGCTTCTTGCCGGTGGCGTTGAACGGTATTTGCGAGACGAAGCGGTAGTAGCGCGGACGCTTGAAGTTGGCGATGTCGGGCGACCGTTTGCAATATTCGTCAAGCTCCTCGGGCGTAAGGCTCTCGTCGGCGCGCACAATGTATGCGGTAACTTTCTGCCCGCGTATCTTGTCGGGGGCAGAGGTAACTATGCAGTCCTTCACCTTCGGGTGGCGGTTTAGCACTTCCTCAATCTCCGTGGGGTAAATGTTCTCGCCCGACGAGATTATCATGTCGTCCTTGCGGCCGCATATCGTAATGAATTGCTTGCCGTCCCAGGTGGCGAGGTCGTTGGTGTAGATGAAGCCCTTGTAGTATTTCTTCTCTGTCTCCTCAGCGTTGTTGACGTAGCGGTAGGGCGACTTTGCCGGTGAGCTGATTATCACCTCACCCACCGTCTGGCCGTCGCACGGCACCAAGTCGTCAGGCTCGGCGCGGTGGTCGTCATAGACCCTCACCACGCGCACGTCGTCGTCCACCTCCGACACGCCCGCCGTGCCTGCGTTCTCAGGCAGGTCGAAAGGCCGCAGGAAAGTGTTCCAGAACGTCTCGGTGGTGCCGTAGCCGTTGTAGATGTTGGGCGTGAGAATGCGCTGGTAGCGTATGCACGCCCCGCGCTCAAGCGGCGAGCCCATCGTCACGATGCCGTGCAGCGACGAGAGGTCGTAGCCCTGCCGCTCCTGCTCGTCTGACAGTTCCTCAAGCACCGTAGGCACGCCTATGACGAACGTTATCTTGTAGCGTGAGACATATTGCAGCGTCTTCTGCGCGTTGAACTTCGGCATTATGACAAGCGTGCCGCCAGCGTAGAGCGTGGGGCACGGGCCGGCGCAGTGGAGGCCGCCACGGTGAAACCACGGCGTGGTGTTCATCGTAACGTCGCGCTGGTTCATGGGGAAATGAATCATCACGTCGTGCGCCGACAGCACCTCGTTTATCGAAGTCAGTGGCACGCCCTTTGGCCGCCCCGTGGTGCCCGACGTGTAGAGGCGTGTGGTTTCGTCGTAAATGTTGTATGGCGTTTCCAGTCGCGGCTCGTCGTCGGGCGCATTGGCCACATAGTCGGCATACGACGTAACCACGTTGTCGGAGCTGCCGTCCACTGTGATGAGCCTCTTGGGCTTCACCCCCGCAATGCGTATGGCCTCGAGCACGCTCATGCGGTGGCGGTCGTCGAAGATTACCGCCATCGGGTTGGAGTCCTCAAGGTTCTTTGCCAGCTCGCCGGGCGAAAGGCGGTAGCTTACGGGCGAGCAGACGGCACGCAGCTTCTGTGTGGCGACGTAGGTGAACACGAACTCGGGGCAGTTGAGCAGCTGCATCATCACCACCTCGCCCAGCCTCACGCCGTCGTTCCTGAGCGCGTTGGCCAGGCGGTTCACGTCGCTGTTGAGCTGCGCGTAGCTCCACATCCTGTACTTCTCGGGCAGTATCATGGCAACCTTGCTGCCGTAGCGGCGCACGTTGCGCATGAAGCCCTCAATCCACGTATAGTGGCTTTCGAATATCTGCTTGAATGTCTCCATGTCTTGTTTATGAGTGCAAGTTCAATCTGTTTCTATGCGCAAAGGTAGCCATAATGTAAAAGTATATCAAAAAGGAAGCTTGCTTTTATGTTTTTTTAAAGTGGCACATGCCTTGTCTTGCACATATCTGCGCGATTGTGCAGATAATAAAACATAATAATGCGCTATTTTCTTTGAATAACGCTTGAAAATCATTAACTTTGCGTGGTAAAACAAAGCAACCAACCATACACGCAGATGAAGGACGTGAAGAAGATAGTGCTCACTGGCGGGCCTTGCGCCGGCAAGACCACCGCGCTGGTGAAGATAATGGAATATTTCTCAAGCCGCGGCTTCAAGGTTTTCACCATTCCCGAGGTTCCCACGATATTCCTACAGGCTGGCATGGACTACCTCACCAAGAACGAGCGGTGGTTCTACGAGGGGGAGAAGGACACGCTGAAGACGCAGCTCGCCCTGGAGGACTATTTCTCGGCTATGGCGGAAACCATCGACGGCCCGGTGCTGATAGTGTGCGACCGTGGCACGCTCGACATCTCCAGCTATCTGCCACAAGAGATGTGGGAGAAAATCACGGACTTGTGCGGCGTCAGCAACCAGCAGCTGCTCGACCGCTACGACGCCGTGCTGCACCTGGTGTCGGCAGCCGACGGCGCCGAGCAGTTCTACAACACCACGACCAACGAGGTGCGCACCGAGGGCTTGGAGCGCGCACGTATGCTCGACCGCAAGATTGTGCAGGCGTGGACGGGGCACGGCCATCTGCGCGTGATAAACAACCACGACAATTTCGACACGAAGCTCAATCGTGTGCTTCAGGAGATAGCCGCCGTGCTTGGGCTGCCGCAGCCCGTGACCGAGGAGCGCAAGTACATCGTAACCACCGACGGCACCACGGTGCCCAACACGGTGGAGTGCGAAATCATACAGACGTATCTTGTTGCCGATCCCGACAGCGAGGTGCGTTTGCGCCGCCGCATCTGGACTGGCGGCAAGACGGCCAACGTGCTTACCACGAAGAAACACCTGCCGGGCAACGAGCAGATAGAGACCGAGCGGCAGGTGGGCGACGCGCTCTACGAGTCGCTCCTGACCCAGGGCGACCCCTACCGCCACGCCATCCACAAAATGCGCGAGAGCTTCATCTGGGAGGGGCAGTATTTTGAGCTTGACCGCTATCTCGGTCGCCTCAACGGTCTTGTCATCCTTGAGACCAAGGGCATAGCGCAAGGCGAGGAGGTGAAGCTTCCGCCGTCGATAAAGATTGTCGAGGACATCACGGGGCGAAAGGAGTATTACAACTACAACCTGAGCCTCAGATAACACTATGGTAGAGATAAAGAACATAACAGAGAAGGAAGAGGAAAGAATTAAGGTAAGGCGTGAAAAAATAGCCGGGTATTACCTTGACATGTCAAAACTGTCGTTCGCCTCAAGTGTGTTGGGTGGATTGGGACCTCTATTTAAAACCACGTCTTGGTTTGATGCAATTTATGTCGTTTTAGGCTTAATTGCTACTGTAGTGTTTGAAAGAGTTGGGAATAATATCTTAAAGTAGGATGCTTATGAATCTTATAGGCTTAATATTGGTTTTCCTATTCGTCTGGAGCATTTCAATGTTAATCTGGATGAAGACCCCAAGGGGGCGCAAATGGTTAAAGGAACTGTAGAATGCATATCGTCATAGCAGGAAACATAGGTAGCGGAAAGACTACGCTGACGAAGATGCTGGCTCACCACTATGGCTGGGAGCAACGCTTGGAGAGCGTTACTTTCAACCCCTACTTGTCCGACTACTACAAGGACATGGAGCGGTGGGCCCTCAACCTGGAGGTTTACTTCCTCAAGGAGCGGTTTCGCGACCTGCTCGATATAGCACACTCGGAAAAGACAGTCATACAGGACCGTTCCATCTTCGAGGGTGTCTATATCTTCGCAGCCAACAACCACGACATGGGCAACATGTCCGACCGCGACTTCGAGAACTACATGGGGCTTTTCCAGTCGATGATGATGGTCATCAAGCAGCCCGCGCTCATGGTTTACCTGCGGGCCTCGGTGCCGCATCTCGTGGGCAACATCCAGCGGCGCGGGCGCGACTACGAGCAGAACATGCGGCTCGACTACCTGAAGAACCTCAACGACCGCTATGAGGACTTCTTCAAGTACCAGTACAAGGGTCCGAAGCTGGCGATTGACGTAGATGATATTGATTTCCTGCACTCGCGCGAGGATTTTTCGGGCATCGTGGGCAGGATAAACACCATGTTGCACCTTGACAGGGGCAACTTGTTTGAAGGAATTTGATGATGGACAAAGAGGAAGAGGAAAAGGCGCGGAAGCTTGACTCGCGCTACCTGCGCATGGCAAGGATATGGGCGGAAAACTCATACTGCGTGCGCCGCAAGGTGGGGGCACTGGTCGTGAAGGACCGCATGATAATAAGCGACGGCTACAATGGCACGCCGATAGGCTTCGAGAACGTGTGCGAGGATGAGAACAACGTTACCAAGCCATACGTGCTGCACGCCGAGGCGAACGCCATAACCAAGCTGGCGCGTTCGGGCAACAACAGCGACGGGGCTACACTCTACGTTACCGCCTCGCCCTGCATAGAGTGCTCGAAGCTCATCATACAGGCAGGCATCCGGCGTGTGGTCTATGGCGAACAATACCGCCTCGACGACGGCATAAGGTTGCTCAAGCGGGCCGGGGTAGAGGTGGACTTTTTAGATTTGAAG
The DNA here is from genome assembly GCA_964616945.1 of uncultured Prevotella sp. GTDB lineage: Bacteria > Bacteroidota > Bacteroidia > Bacteroidales > Bacteroidaceae > Prevotella. The sequence continues at coordinate 13,614 of CAZTUD010000052.1, forward strand.
AAAGATGAAGAAAGAGAATAAAAACCGTTTCATGCCATTGATAATGGCAGTGTGTGTGGTGCTTGGCATAATGATTGGCTCGTTCTATGCCAACCATTTTTCCGGCAACCGGCTCACGGTCATCAACAATGGCTCAAGCAGACTCAACAACCTGTTGCGCATTATCGACGACCAGTATGTTGACAAGGTGAACATAGACTCGCTCGTGGACAAGGCAATACCGACCATCCTCGCCGAGCTTGACCCGCACTCGGTGTATATATCCGCCAAGGACGTGCAGGCTGCCACCGACGACCTGAAAGGCAGTTTCTCGGGCGTGGGCGTGGAGTTCACCATTAGGCAGG
>CAZTUD010000053.1:0-13658 GCA_964616945.1 uncultured Prevotella sp.
ATGTTTAAACCTTTGTATGAGTTTACAAAGTTAGCGCAAAAAGGCAAAAGCACCAAATTTCTTTTGTTTATTTTGCATAAACCTGTGTCGTGGGTTTCCGTCGGAAACGGTGGCATGAACTTTTTTTGAAAAAAGTGACCGTAAAATTTGGCAGGTTCGCAAAAACTACTTACCTTTGCATCCGCAATCGCAAAAGATAGCGCACTTTGGGGTATGGTGTAATGGTAACACTACAGATTCTGGTCCTGTCATTCTTGGTTCGAGTCCGAGTACCCCAACAAAAAGAGGCCAAGCGGCAATTTGCTGTTTGGCCTCTTTCCTTTGTTGTTATTTTTATCATTTCAGGATGCTTATGGCGATTGCCAGTTCGTCGGCCAGCACGCTTGGGCTTCCGGCATATCCGCCTGAGCGGTAACGTATTCGCCCACCCTTGAGGATTGCTTTCTGCGGAATGGCACTTGTGTTGGCGAACATGGACTTGTAAACCACGCTCATGTCTTTCTTCCCGGTCGTACAGTTGTCGAAGAGCATGGGCATGTCGTCGAGGCTGTAGCCTTTGCGCTTCCACACATTTATGGCTTTTTCTTTATTGTCAGGGCTGTCTTGGGTGTTTACAAAATAGAACTTCACCGACGGGTCGTCCTTGTATTCGTTCACCGCCATTTGCATGCCTTCCAATGCCGCTATGCACGGCGCACACCATGTTGCCCAAAAGTCAAGGACAACAATGTCGTCGTCGCCAAACTGTGCCGACTTGACCTCATTCCCGTTTGCGTCTTTCATTGCAAACGGTTTGTAAGGCTCGTCCACCATGCACCGCAACACTTGTTTCCTGATGTTCTCAAGATAGGCTGGCGACTTCAGTGATGCGAGATACGCCTCCCATGAAGCGGCTGGCTTTGGGCTGGTCTTTTCATAATGTTCTCGCAGCATCAGCGTCATTCCCCCAGTTATTTGTCCTATGGAAGCCGCGCCTTCCATTGCCGCGACGGCATCGCTGTCACGGCCAAGCCCCAGCAATGCTTTGGCATAGGCTTCGTTGCCTTGTGGATATTGGCTCAGGCGCAGGCTGTCGGCAATCATCTCCATGCACCTTACGGCCTCACCGTTGCGTCCGCTTCGTTGAAGCACCTCAGTCTCCACGGCGAGGCAGCGGTTTATGAATGCCTGTCGTCGGCTGGCCGCCTTTTCTTCTGGCGAGGTGTGTGCTTCAAGCAGTTGCCGCACCATCTTGATTGAGGTTTCGGCATAGTCGTGCGGGGCTACAGGCAACTTCATTATTGCAAGCTCAACAGTTTGGGTGTAGAGGTCGGCAAGCATGCCATAGTCCATGCTGTGCAACAGTTTCTCCATTTGTGCATAGTTCTTCTCGTTGAAAAGCTTGCGGGCGCAGGCCACAACCTCGGGCTTTGGCATGGAGGCCGCCTGTTGCGCCACGGCAGCGTTTGCCATGACTATCAGGTAGGATGCGATCAAGATGAACGTTTTTTTCATTGTGCTATGGAATGGGTTGCGGGTTGGCGTCATTCTTTTGTGATGGCTCGCAGGTCGATGTTGTACTTGTTCTTGTAGTAGTTCAGCAGAATGTCCCATTTGCGCTTTATAGCCGGATAGGCGAGATACGACTGTAGCTTGGCGTCGCTCGCCTGGAAAATCCACGACAGATAGTATTTGTAGTCGTTGGCCTTGTTGGTTTCCTCGTCCGACCACGTTGTCCTTGTTGCCGATGTCCTGTAAGCTATTTCTCTGGAAGCGGTGATGGCCCATGCCGAGTAGTTGGGCATGAAACCGCGGTTGCGCAGCTCGGTGATGTCGTAAGAATAGGTGCTGTACCATGCGTTGACCACCCTTTCAGTGTACGTGGGTTCGGTAACATAGTCGGTGCCCTCGTAGAACTCTTCAGGAATGTCGATGATGCCGTACTGCCTGTAGTATTCCCACATGGCAGAGAACAGCTCCACCCTGCGGCTGCGCTTCGTGGACGCGCTCATGCCCGACAGTGAGTTCATACCGGCAATGATGACGGAGTTGCCGACAATCTTATAGTAATAGGGCAGCTTCTGCACGCTGGTGCTTGTCGTGCGTTGTACGTACAGCGAGTCGGCAAGGAACACTCGGTATGGCAAGCCCCCTTTTTTCTTGAAGTCGTCGTCGAAATACTTGAGCCAGATGTCGTCGATGTAGTCAAGCATGGCTCCGACATTCTGCGGGTCTCCAAGGGTTACCACATCTTTTCTTTCAAGCGTGGCGGCACTGCCTGTATAAGGGCTCCATAGAGCGTCTTTCTGCGTGAAGTTGTATAGCACGAACGAGCCATATTTGTCGTACATCTCTTTTATGCGTGCGTTTGCCGAGTCGGATGCATTGCCTTGAGGCAACGTGTAATCAGGCTCTATTTTTATCGGGTCTCCAATGTCTTCGCCGTCGCTGGTGCATCCTGACATTGTGAGCAGGGCGGCGAGAGCCATCAGTGTGTATTTCATGGTTTTCATGGTCTTCTCTTTTTTGATAGTTTTATTCGTTTGTGGCTTCAACGTATTGACGCTCGGCCTCGTAGCGGCACTCGCTCTGCTGTAACTGGTTGTTGTGTTCGAATGCCGAGCTTGGCAGTGGTACGGTGTACAACGGGTCGTTGTGCCTGAGGGTATAATATACGTTTGGCCCTGCCTTCTGCAAGCGGTAAACGTGCGTTATCTCGGGCATTCCTTGGCGGCGCAAGTCAAACCACCGGAAGCCTTGGAAGCAAAATTCCTTGCGTCGTTCGAGGCGGATATTATCAAGCAGCCCGTCTCCGCTGAGGCTGCGCTGTGTGTAGTTGGCATAGCGGGTGGCGCAAAACGTGTTGAGGTCTTTCAATGCGTCTGCGTCCTGCCCGAGCAAAGCCTCCGCCTCCATCTTGTTCATGTAAGCCTCTGCCGTGCGTATGCTTTGGCAAAGGTAGCCGGTAGATACGTATATGAGCTTGCTTGTTGAGCTATATGCCTGCAGGTTGTATTGATCCCACCGCATGTCGTAGTCGGCATCGCCTGTCGTCATGCCGCTGTTGACGTATTGCGCCCACAAGTTTAGGAATGCCGTGCACGCCCCGTCCTTGTAACATGTGGAATAGCCGCATTTGGTGGAAGGTCCGAAATTCCACAGCACCTCCGGGTTGCTGTATGTGAACGGGTTGGAGCTTGACGACGAATAGGTGCTGTTCAGCTCGACTGTCAGGTTGGCAAGGCGTATGCCCATATCCAGAGCCTTGTCGCACTCGTCGATGCAGTCTTGATACCGCTCCATGAAGAGGTACACCCTGGACAGCAGTATGTGCAATGCCGGCTGGTTGATACGGTAATTGGATGTGTGAATCTCGAGCGGGTCCATGAGAGCCACGGCCTCGGTGAGGTCGGCGACAATCTGGTTGTACACTTCCCTAACACTGCTCCTTGGAATGCCGTCCTTAGAGAGGTTGGCATTTAGCTTCAGCGGCACGCCGGGCGCGTCGGGATTGTAGTTGTACGGTTCGCCGAAGATGTTGACAAGCTGGAAGTAGAGCAGGGCGCGCACTCCGAGAGCCTCCGCCTTCACCCTGTTGCGCATTTCCTGCGTGCCTATGGCGTCGTCGATGCCGTCGAGCACGGCATTGCATCCCATTATCTTTTTATAGTATTGCCCGTAGGCTGTCGTTGAGGCGACGGTGTTTATTTCCGAGCCATACCCGTCCAGGTCTTCCTCGTATGGTTGCCACGTGTAGTAGGGCATCGGGGTGACGGCCTGCGATTCCTCCGCGAATATATTTTGTATACCCAGATAAGTGCGGTTGTTGTCATAGACAGCCGCCTCGGCATTGACCTGCCCCTCGCAGTCGTCATCCATCATCGCTGTAAACGAGAAGCTGGGATAGTATTGGTCGGGGTAGCCGTTGCCTATGAGCAGTTCCGAGTAGTCTTCGGTGGTCTTTGGTATCACCTCGCTTTGCGATTCTTCCTCAAGGAAGTCGCCGCAGCTGCCGAGCAGCAGAGGCATGGCAGCCAATATATATACAATGTGTCTCATGTCGTGTTTCTTCTTTATCATTAGAAAGTGAGGTTTACTGACAGCGTGAACGATTTCCTTGCCGGCCAGCTTGCCGTCTCCGGGTCGCGTCCCTCCCATTTGGAGTCGAAGGCAATGAAGAACGGGTTTGTCAGCGATGCCGTAACGTATGCGTTTCGCATACCTATTCGCGAATAGATGCTGCGTGGAAGGTCATACTGCAACGAGATGTTGCGACAGCGTATGAAATCGGTATCAGCGACGCGCACCGTGGATTTGTTGTACATGTCGTACAGGCTATATGAATATCTCACTTGCCGGCTCTCGGTGGAGAGATATGTAAGATATATGTATGTGTCATTGGGGTTGCCGGCTGGTATTGATGGTATGTCTGTCCACTGCTCGTCGCCAGGCTGTCGCCAGCGTTTGAACATGTATGTGGGCAGGTTCTTGTCGGGTGTGGGCAGACCCGTTGTTGCGAAATATGTGGGCAGGAATGCCTGTGCGCCAAACGACATTGCGAACTGTGCCCGCAGGTGGAAGTTCTTGTATCTTAACGATGTACTGAGGCCTCCTGAGATGTCGGGGTTGACGTTGCCGACCTTTACAAGGAAATCACGGAAGTCGGTGGGCACTGTCTCTGGGTCCATTTTGTTGAACGTTGGCTCGCCCGTCTCCGGGTCAAGTCCCGCAAAGTCGAATGCGTAGAGAGTGCCGTAAGCCTCGCCACGGACGATGGCTGTGCCGTTCAGATAGTCTGAAGGCGAGTTGGTGAAGTCGTTGTTCTCTACACGGTTATAGTCGCGGCTGGTGTTGAACGACAGCGACCATGTCCAGTCCTTGGTGCGTATGGGCGTACCGCTTGCAATGAGCTCATAGCCATAGTTCTTCATCTTCGTGCCGTCTATATAGGCCGCGTCGACGCCATACTCCGCCCCTACTGTGGCCGACGAGATGACGTTAGACACCTTGCGGTAATAGTTGAACCCCGCGCTCAATCGGCCGTCGAAGAATGAGAACTCCGCACCAAGGTTCCAGTCTTTTGTCTTTTCCCATCCGAGGTCGGGATATGGCAATGATATTATGGACAGATAGTATTGGTTGAAATTCTCGTGCAGCCCGCCATCGCGCGCTATGAGGTATGGCGACACCTCGGTCACGGCGTTACCTCGCCAGCCGTAAGAGAAAGATATGTCGAACATGTCGTACCAGCCTTTTGCCCACTGCATCCACGGCTCTTCGCCGATGCGCCATTTGCCACCAAGCGAGAATGTCGGGTTGAAGCGTTTGTTCTCGTCCTGCCCGAAGCGGTTGGACGCGTCGAGACGAGCGTTGAAGTTCACCACGTAGCGGTTGTCGAAACTATAGACGGCGGTCATGTACTCGCTGAGCTGGTTGGATGTGGTGTTGGTGATGCTGGTGCCCTTGGTCATGTTGCTGTTGAGGTTTGTCGATGTTCTGAACCCCACGGCTGTTTCCAATGCGCTATGGTCTGGCACGTTGGCAAACGACTCGCCACGGTATCTGAGGTAACCATATCGCAAGGCGGTATTGCCGTCGACCTTGGTGGAAGTGGCTTGTGCGCCGATGTTCAATGTAACGGCGTGTTTCTTCGCGAAGGTGTTGGTGTAAACCAATGCACCGCGAAATGAGTAGTTGAGCGTTTGGTTGTCAGACATGTTGAGCATGCCTCCGTGAGGCAGCGGGCTTGACAGCTCCTCTGTTGAGTTGGCGACAACTTCGCCAGTCTCATAGCCACGTATTTGGGAAATATAGTTGCTGAGTTCGGTTGCCCACGACTTTGTCTTCACCGTTGCCAAGCTCAGCGACGCGTCGCCTTGGAACTGCAGGTGCTTTATGACATCCCATCTCACAGCCAACGTTGCCTGCACCGACTGGGTGGTATTGCGGTTGCCGGTGTTGTCTATTTCGTTGAGTATGTTGTAGTTGTAGGTGTTGCGATTGAGAATCGACGTACTTGTCCGTCCGATGACAGGATAATAATAGTAACTGCCGTCGGCATTGTAGGCAGGTATGGCCCTCGTGGTCTTCATGGCGTAGTCGTATGGCGACACTCCAGAGAAATAATCCTTGTTCTTGCGGTATGAGCCTGCGAGCGAAAGGTCGATGGACACTTTGGCGGTAGGCCGGAATGTGGTGTTTGAGTTTGCCGTCACAGAAAGGAGGCTGTTCTTGCGGGCCACGCCGGGCTGTGAGTTGAAGCCGACGGAGAAGCGGCTTTGCAGCTTCTCGCTACCACCGGAAAGGCTGACATTCTGGTTGGTACTGACAGGAGTGTGGAAGAGCAGGCTGAACCAGTCGGTGTTCATGTTTTCCATCTCGCGGAATTGCTGTTCAAACTCCTCAGCCGTTATTTGTTTCCTTTGCAGCTGTTGCACTATTCCTGCGTAGGCAATGGGTATCACCTCGTTGGTGTATGCATTGCGGTCATGGTAGGCCTGCTGCTGGAACTCCATGTATTGTTGCGAGTTCATCATGTCGTAAAGACCGTATGATGGACGTTGGGTTATTGACAGCGAGCCGTTGTAGTTGATGCTCAACGCCTGGTTGGGCTTTGCTTTCTTTGTGGTGATTACGATGACGCCGTTTGATGCCTGCGAGCCGTATATGGCTGTTGCCGACGCGTCCTTGAGCACGGTTATAGTCTCTATGTCGGCAGGATTGAGCCACGATATGGCGTTGCCTGCAGTCTGTAGCATGTCGTCCATGTCGCTCGACAGTGGCGAGGCATCGTTTGGTATTGGCGTGGGGTCGGTCTGTATAACTCCGTCCACCACCCATAGTGGCTCCTGATTGCCGAGCAGCGTGCTGGTGCCGCGTATGCGAATCTTGGGCGTGCCGCCCACCTTGCCCGTGACGTTGACCACCGACATGCCGGGAATTACTCCTTGCAGCATCTGGTCGATGCTCGACTCGTTGGCCACGAGTATGTCTTCGGCTCTTACCTGGTTGACGGCTCCCACATATTGCCCTCGGTTGTAGGTGCCATAGCCCGTCACCACAACGTCGTCGATGGTGTTGTCAGCCTCCTCCATGACGACATCTACTTTCCTTTGCCCGACGTAGCGCACTTCATGGTTTTTCATGCCAAGATATGAGAAAAGCAGCGTTCCACTCTTCACGCCGAGAGTGTGCAGCTTGTAGGTGCCGTTGGCTGTCGTCACCGTGGCGGAGTTGTTGTTGGCAAGCCTTACCGTGACACCGGGCAGAGGCTCGCCCATTTCGTCGGTCACGGTTCCAGTTACGGTTGACTTGTCAACATCGCTTCGTTGCGATGGCGTGTGTTTCACTATTATGGTGTTGTTCTCAAACTTGCAGGAGTACTCAGTCCCAGCGAAGATGCGGTTCAACACTTTCTCCACTGTTTCGCCTTTCGCCTCCACGCTGACGTTGCCCATGTTGCTGAGTTCAGTGTTGCTGTAAACGAAGTCGAGACCAGTCTGCTGGCTGATGGCACGTAGCACACGTGATACGGGTGCCTTGCTTATGCTCAAGGTAACTTTCTGGTGCTGTGCCATCATGCTGAGTGGCAGCATGATAACAAGCAATAGTACAAGCTGTTTTTTCTTTGTTGGCATGGTACGAGTTTGTAGTTTGTTGTAGTTTATTGTTTTATCTCACGGTTACAGTGTTGCCATGTACAGTGAAGTGTATGTCGGCTGTCTGTTCTATCAGGTCAAGAATGTCGCCGAACTCAGATGTCCGCGATATGCTGCCAGTGAAGGTTTGCTTCTTGACGTTCTCATCGGCGTATTCCACTCGCAGATTGTACCAGTTGGCGAGGCGGCTCATTATCTCCACTATGGTCTCGTTGTCGAAGACGAGCTTACCGTCTTTCCACGCCGTGTCAACATACGTGTCAACGCTTTTCACTGTGATGGCTCCCGTGGTTTGCGAGAATGCTATCTGCTGGCCAGGCCTCACTGCCGTCTCCTTGCCTTTGGCGCGGGCGGCTATGCTTCCGCTTACGAGCGTTGCCTTCACTTCATGCGGGTTGTAGGCGTTGACGTTGAACTGTGTGCCGCGCACCACGATGTCCATGCCGCTTTGAGTGGAGACTATGAACTGGTGTTGCGTGTCCTTTGCCACCGAGAAGTAAGCCTCGCCGATAAGGAACACTTGGCGGTACTGGCCTGAGAACCGCGCCGGGAAGATGAGCGTGGAGGCGGAGTTGAGCGTCACGGTGGATCCATCGCTTAGTGCCACCTTGTAGTAACCGCTCACTGGCACCGCCACGGTCATCTTTTCGTCCAATGCCGCTTTTGCGTCGGAAAAGTCGATGAGACCGTCGTGGTTCACCACGCCGTCAATTTCCTCGTCAGCTCGGCTTGTGGCTTGGGCAACCTGGGTGAGGTCTATCTTCTTGCCCGACGGCAGGATTAGGCTGCCTCGTGTTGTCGGTTTCATTATTGTTTCTGCCACGGGCTGCTCCTGTGTTGGCGTGCTCTTGTGGAAATAAGTGGTTGTCATTATGATGGCTATGGCGGCAACTGCTGCGGCCCATGTCCATACGTGGTGGCGCATGTCGTCGTCGGCATGGGCAGCCTTGTCGCCGAGTATGAAGCTCGTGAGCCGTTGGCGTGCGGTGCGCAGGGCGGTGGTGTCAATCTGCAGGTGATGGGTGGCGTGCCAGTTCTCTTTCTCGTGGAGAAAGTCGCGGTAGTTGTCGCTGTTTTCCTCAGTCCAGGCTTTCAGGGTCTGCAGCTCCTCTGCAGTTGCCTCTCCTTCGAGGGCGCGGTGGATGATGTTTGTGATGTTTTCGTCCATTTTTCTTTTGCCTTTTACTGTATATACGCCTCTGAAACGACAAACCCTAACAGAAAAACCGAAAAAAATTAAAGAAAGAAAAGAAAAAAGTATTACCTTTGCGTCCGATAGCAATACGTTTGAAAGGTGAAGGTTGAGTATATTGACGACAGGCATTTGGTGGCGGCACTTGCTGCCGGCGAGGAGGAGGCTTACGGCTATGTCTTCGACAAGTTTTACGCGCCTCTTGTAGATTATGCTTGGCGCATATTGCGTGATGCCGACCAAGCACAAGACGTGGTGCAGTCGTCATTTATGAAGTTGTATGAGATGCGCCAAAATTTGTCTGCCGACGCAATGCCGAAGTCATATCTTTACCGCATGGTTTATACTGCCTGCGTCAGCGTACTGCGCCACCGCAAGGTGGTGCAGGAATATGCCGACCACAAGCTGCTTGACTATTATTTCAACGAGATTGTGCAGACACCCGAGGCGGAGCTGGAGTTGCGCGACAAGGACATACGCAAATACGTGGACGAGGCTGTGGCAGGCTTGACAGGACGGTGCAAGGAGGTGTACGAGTTGAAGCGCTCCACAGACCTCACCAACCAGCAGATTGCCGAGAAGCTTGGCGTGTCGAGAAAGACAGTAGAGGCTCAGTACACCAAGGCGCTTGTGCAGTTGCGCAAAGACTTGGAATGGCTGTTCGTGCTGATGGCTATCTATAATGTGTTGCAGTAGGGGTCCTTAAATTCTGATATCCGCAAGTGATTTGCGTGAAAAGTGTTAAATGGGTGGTTGTCAGCTGTTTGCAAAGAGGACCATAAACACTTGTTTTAGGGAATCTTCTTGCCGCCGCCAAGAAGGCTTCCCTACGCCGTCACATACACTCCTTGGCGGCGGCAAGCATGCTCCTTGGCGGCGCAAATGTGGTGCGAACCCGGCAGACGGGGCATGTGGACAGGCCATAGACCGTCTGATGGCTATACAGTCTTCATTTTTAGGGCAGTTTTGCCCCCTGCAGATTTTTGGCAAAGTTTTTTTTGTTTTTCTTTGCAATGACCGCCATTTTGCCTAACTTTGCGAAAAAAGGAAGGAGACGTAAAGACAACCTCGTTATGGAACAGACAAATAAATATCCAGTAGGCATACAAACTTTTGAGAGATTGATTCGTGAAGGCTATCTTTATATTGACAAGACAGACCTTATATGGAAGTTGGCGCATTATGCCACATTCGTCTTCCTAAGCCGTCCACGACGTTTTGGCAAGTCGTTACTCACTTCCACCCTTGAGTCTTATTTCAAGGGTGACAAGGACTTGTTTGTCGGGCTGAAGATAATGGGGCTTGAAAAGGACTGGAAGCAATACCCCGTCATCCACTTTGACCTCAGTATTGCCAAAGGCCAGGATGATGCCAAGCAACTGAGGGAGACGCTGATGTGGATAATGAAACCCATGACAGAGATTTATGGACGTGAGGACGACGAGACCACTCCCGGCAAACTGCTGACGGGTGTCATGCGGCGTGCGCATCAACGGGCTGGCACGCAGGTTGCGGTTGTCATCGACGAGTATGACGCGCCACTGCTTGACGTGCTGCACGACCAAGCCACCCTTGACGCAATGCGGCGCGTCATGCAGGAGTTCTACCAGCCCTTGAAGGCAAACGAGGCAATCATAAAGTTCTGCTTCATAACGGGCATAACGAAGTTCTCACAGTTGAGCATCTTCTCCACGATCAACAACCTGACCAACGTGACCCTCGACCCCACGTTCGCCGCCATCTGCGGCATCACGGAGCAAGAGCTTTGCACAGCCATGTGGCCCGACGTGGAGCGGCTCGCCGCTGCCTATAAGGAGACACCAGAGCAGATGCACCAGCGGCTGAAAAGGCAATATGACGGTTACCACTTCTCAGAGGACTCGCCAGAGGTGTACAATCCGTTCAGCCTTCTGAAGTCGTTCCTCATGCGCAAGGTGGGAAGCTGGTGGTTTGAGAGCGGCACGCCGACGTTCCTTATCCGGCAGATGAAGCACTTCCACACCGATATAACCGCCTTGGACAACCTGGAGGTGCCGTCTGACGCTTTCGACCAACCAACGGAGAACATGGAGGATGCCCTGCCTCTTCTATACCAAAGCGGTTATCTCACAATCAAGGACTATGACCGCGACATGGATTTTTATACTTTGTCCATACCAAACCAAGAAGTGCGTGTGGGTTATGTCAGGGGGCTTCTGCCTTCTTATATAGGACTTCGTGGCTCCGATGTCCAGTTGGGATTTGCAGGCAAGTTCTGGAAAGCACTAAAGGCTGGCGACATCAACCTTGCAATGGAACACATGCAGGCTTACCTTGCTGGCGTGCCCTATGTGGAAGGCTTCAAGAAGAAGCTTGCCGAGGCTGCCACAAGGGAGGGCTTCTACGAATACACGTTCTACCTCATATTCTCCATGCTCAACGTCTATGTCCGCACTCAGGTAAAGGTCGCCAACGGCAGGACGGACATGGTTGTACTTATGCCCGACACAATCTATGTCATAGAGCTGAAGGTAGATGACAGCGCCAAGAAAACATTGCAGCAGATTAACGACAGAGGCTATGCCGCACCATACCTCACTGATGGCAGAAAGATAGTAAAGGTAGGCGTGTGCTTCAACACCGAGAAGCACACCGTGGACGAATGGGAAGTGGAACCATGAACATATTCCAACGCTATTCACCGACAATACAACGCTATATCTACCAGGAGGGCTGGCAGTCGCTGAGGGCGATACAAGCCGCCGCCGGCGACGCCATATTCAACACCGACGCCAACGTGCTGCTCTCGGCCTCAACGGCTTCGGGCAAGACGGAGGCGGCGTTCTTCCCCATCATAACGCTCATGCAGGAGCAGCCGCCAACGTCGGTGGGCTGCCTCTACATCGCGCCCCTGAAAGCCCTCATCAACGACCAGTTCTCACGCCTCAACGACATCTGCGCCGAGAGCGGCATCAGCGTGTGGCACTGGCACGGCGACGTGTCGCAGGACCAGAAGAAGAAGCTCATGCGCCATCCGTCAGGCATCTTGCAGATAACGCCGGAAAGCCTTGAGGCGATGGTCATGCGCCGCCACTCGCAGCTGCCCCACCTTTTCGGCGACCTGCGCTTCATAGTCATCGACGAGATTCACTCTTTCCTGCGCGGCGACCGTGGCGGACAGACACTGAGCCTCATAGAGCGGCTCGGGCGCATTGCGGGGGTCAACCCGCGCCGCGTCGGCCTCTCGGCGACGATAGGCGACACGCAGATGGTGGGGCAGATACTTGCGGCGGGTACAGGGCGCGGCACGGTGATACCGAGGATAAAGGCTCCGGGGACGAAGTGGAGAATATCGATGGAGCACTTCTGGTCGGGGGCTGTAGCCTCTTCCCAGCCCTCCCAGATAGGGGAGGGAGATAGCATCTCCCCAGAACCCTATACTGTAGGGGATGGAGTGATTACGGGAAGCATTGTCCGCAATTATAACCCTTTCGAAACCGATATTGAGCCTTCACGTCCTTCAGAGGCAAGGCGGCTGATGAAAGAAGGAAGTCCATTTGTCAGACCTTGGAAAGGTACAAACCGCTCTAATGGTATCACATCTCCCTCCCCTATCGGGGAGAGGCGGGGAGAGGCTGTAGAGGGCGGGGGCGAGGCCTCCATCCTCTATCTCCTCAACAACACCCGTGGCCACAAGTGCCTCATCTTCACCAACTCACGCGAGGAGTGCGAGACGCTGTGCGCCACGCTGAGGCAATATTGCGAGGTGCTACACCAGCCCGACCGCTTCCTGATACACCACGGCAACCTTTCGGTGTCTTACCGCCAGAGCGCGGAGGAGATGATGAAGGAGGACAACAACATCACCGTCTGCACCACATCTACCCTTGAGCTTGGCATTGACATCGGACGGTTGGAGCGGGCTTTCCAGATTGACGCGCCGTTCACGGTGTCGTCATTCCTGCAGCGCATGGGGCGAACGGGGAGGCGCGGTGCACCGTCGGAAATGTGGTTTGTCATACGCGAGGACGCCGCCGAGGCGCGCGCGTTGCTGCCAGCCCGCATACCGTGGAAGCTCCTTCAGGCAATAGCCCTCGTGCAGCTCTACCTTGAGGAGAAGTGGGTGGAGCCGCCGCGCAAGGGCCGTCTGCCCTACAGCCTGCTCTACCACCAGACCATGAGCACGCTCGCCTCGGAGGGAGAGATGTCGCCACGCGAGCTTGCGTCGAAAATCCTCACTCTCAGCCCGTTTGAGAATGTCTCGCAAGACGACTTCCGCACGCTGCTGCGACACCTTATTAATATAGACCACATAGAGACCACCGAGGGCGGCGGGCTAATCGTGGGCATAGCGGGCGAGAAAGTGGTGAACAACTTCAAGTTCTACGCCGTCTTCCAGGAGAACGAGGAATACAGCGTGCGCTGTGAGTCGCAGGAGATAGGCACCATCGTCAAGCCGCCACCTGTGCGCGACAAGATTGCCATTGCCGGGCGCGTGTGGGTGGTGGAGGAGGTCGACCGCAAGCGGCACGTCGTCTATTGCCATCCAGTGAAGGGCATCATTCCCGCCTACTTCGGCGACGAGCCGGGCGACATCCACACGAAGATACTGGAGAGGATGAGGAAGATATTGGCAGCCTCTCCCCTTCAGGGAGGGGGAATGCCCTATCCTTACCTCAGCGTAAACGCAAGAAACCGGTTGGCGCAGGCTCTTGACAGCGCGCGCCACTCAGGGCTTGGCGTGAGGTGGCTGCTGCCGATGGGCGGCAAGATGTATTGCCTCACGCCGTGGCTCGGCAGCTACGCTTTCCTTGCCTTGGAGCGCTTCCTGCGCATAAGGTGCGGCAAGA
>CAZTUD010000054.1:0-13575 GCA_964616945.1 uncultured Prevotella sp.
GAAGCTGCCGGTCTGTTTGTCGTACACCGAATAGCCAATGATGTCCGAAGGGACGGTATCCGAAGTAAACTGGACCCGGCGGGTGTCCAGCCCAAGGGTTTTGGCGAAGGCCATGGAGGTGGTGGTGGACAATCCCAACGCCATCGCCGAAATGACATCAATCTCCACCAACGCCTGCCGACGCTCGAAATAGTTTCTTAGCGGTGTCTCCCATTGCCACTCCTTCGTGAGCGTGTTGAATGGTTTCAGGCGTGGGTCGTCTATGCTCCACTGCTCGTTCCTATACTCGTCGCACCATAGCTCCTGCCACAGGTCGGCATAATATTTCGTCAGGCAGTTAAGCTGCAACGTGCGCACAAACAAGGCGGACTTGTACTTGCCTGCGATGCCGAGGGGGAATACCGCCAATCTGAATGGGTGCAAATCTGTTACTCCATTGACTTTAAGCAGCAAATCTAAAACAACAGAGGAAGAAAGTCCTGCAAACTCTACTGTTTCTTCTTTATCCTTGAAAACAACAGATATGAGCTTACCAATGTGGCAAACCTTTGGCGGCAATATACCTCCGCTTAATGTCCTTTCAGAAGCGGAACCGACCATTTCCCTTAAAGTCACCTTATAGTAATCTAAAAGATTGTCATAAGTGGGGCGGCCTTCTCTATCTTTGCCGTTAACAAAGCCTTGGAATAAAGGAAGATTCCTATATTCATCTATACTAACTGCTGGCTTGAAATTAGTCACTGGAACATAGTTCTCGTCGATTTTGCTAATTTCGATGATGTCATAGTCAGAGTTCTTTAGACAAGGTATGCGTGGAGTCTTATAGATAGGACTACCGACATATACGTGTGGCCCACTACATATAAGGCTATAATCCTCTACACTTGCAGAATCTGTTTCTCTTTTAATAAGTCCCTTTTCTGTATCTGTTGTCTCGTTAAAACCGATAAGAATATGTTGATTGCAATCTTTAATTCGTTTGGGAAGCGATGATAGCTTATCAAGTATCATCATTATTTGCTCTGAGTGAATACCCACTAACTTAGAGCCTTCAAAGGAATCTTTGTCTTCTTCAAAGAGATTACAGAGTGTTTGAAGTTCTTTCTCCCCAAACCACACAATCCTGTCCTTATGCGCGGCTACATTCCACTTGCCGTTTTCGTCCTTGATACCACCACAGATGCCGTGACCGTCATGGGCAAAGCAAGCATCGACAGTAGCGGGCGTAAACAAGTTGCTGATGGACGCAAATCGGACATCCTGCTGATAAGGACCATAGATATTCTCGCCATACTTCGTGTGGTGGTCAACTTCCGCAAACAAGGTAAGCTCGTTCTGATACTGGAAATGATAGCGCAGCCGGTGATAGACCTCACGGCGGAGCAGCTGTCCTTTCGGGTCGTCATAGACGCTTTCTGGGTGCAACAAGCCCATGAAGCCGTTGTTGGACAGTTCGTCTAATCCATTTTCCAAAACATATCTATACAGATTAGACCGTTGACCTACCAAAAGGGGATAATTGCAGACTGCGCTGGTAAACGTTGTGGAACACGTAACCGAAGTCTGCTCTTCATAAAACATCTTGCGCATAGATTCGTTCTGTAAGAATTCTGAGCGCATGACTTTTAGCTTTGGCGATGATACATCACGAATGGCGACCTCCGGATATAATTCTGATATTATGTCTTGCTCGTCAAATTCTATATTAACCCATGGCGGATTGCCGCAGATAATGTCGAAGCCGTCGCGAAGCCAAAAGACCTCAATGAACTCCAGCATCGGGTGGAAGAAATGGTAGCGGTCGGAAAGATCCTTGACGTACTTGAAGCGCATGGAGTCATCGAAGAAGGTGCGCACATTGCCCTGCGTCTCGGCAAGTATCTCCTGTTTAGACTTCACGATGGTCTCACTTGTTGCCTCGTCAAGCGGTTGTGACATATCTTGTTGACCAACACGTGGCTCGGCCACTACGTTGGAATCGTCCTCATGAGCAAACGCTTCAAGTTGCTGCTGATAGAACAAATCGTTCATGTGACCTTCGGGGAACAAGCCAAGTTGTCCTTTCCTATCAACATAGACCTTTGACAGAGCTTGCCTTGTCCGCTTGTTGATAGCCTCATCGCTGACGTTGAGCATTGCCTCTATGTCGCTCCAATACTCACGGCGTGTGGGCAGTTCGTTAGCATGGTCATAATCCCAGAACCACAGTGAGCACCAGTAGTCCATGACCATCTTAAGGCGAAAATAAGCGTTGTCGTGGCGGTAGCGGGTATCGTTGAGCCGTTCCTTCTCGGCATAGTTCTCCGCCTTGTCATACTGCATCTCAGTCTGTCCATAGACTCCCCACAGGTCGGTCTTGTTGTTCGTCAACGCCTCTATGCTCCGTTGGAAGTCGAAATATTCCTTCAGAAGCAAGTCGATTTTACTTGACAGCCGCTGAAGTATTGGGAAATCATTCTCAGAGAGCGGTGCCGTCCAGTCCTTCATGATTTTGTTCATGTGCCTCACCTCGTCGATATGTGCTTTCTTCTGCTCCGATATTTTCAGCACTCCAAGCATATTCTTGTCGGGCAAGAGGAAATGATAGACATCATTCACGCTTCGATTGACACGTGTCTTGAAGAATTTCACCTTGTGAGGTGCCTTCTCCCACCAGGTGTTTGGCAAAAGAATGTCCTTTCCGTTCTTGCGGGTCTTTTCAGCTATCACTTCGTCGTGGCTATATACTTTCAGCCAAGCGCCAATGACGGCATTGCCGACGGCAAGACGGTTGGAGAAGAACGGTGTCTCCATATCACGATGGATAACGTTCAGCCATAGTGACAGTTTGCCAAGCTCTATTGCCGTGGGGTTGAGGTCAACACCATAGACATTGTGCGTGGCGATATATGCCTTCACCTTCTGTATCTCGTTGCGGCGGCTTGTCGGCGAGACATGCTTGCCTATCTCATTCTCACGGTAGGTAATGTAGAGTTCTGCCAACTGGTCGATTACCTCGTCTTGGAAAGCGGCGGCTCCCATGGCAGGCTCAAGGATTTTCAGTTTCAGCAAGTCCTGTGCGCAGAACGGGTCGTTTTCATCCTTCAACCTGTCGGCAAATCCTTTCAGGGTGTATTTCACCGTGCTTTGCGTCAGCACCTCAGGGGTATAGAAACTTGCGCTCTTCTTGCGGTCGCGTCCGTTCAGACGGTAGATGAATGTGCCTTTAGGGATGGTGTAGAGTGAGCCGTCGGGGTTGTACTTCTTCTCGTCCTCGTGGAAGTCATCTGCACGGCTGGCGGGAACAAGATATGTGTCGTCCTTCTCATCGCCTGCCTTGAACACACTGATATAGTCCTGTTCGGCATAGAATCCACGGTAGGCGAGCAGAGACTCATAGACAGAGCCGAGCTGGTTGATGCCGAGGTTGGCATAGCTGATGCGTCCGACGGTCTTGTGCTTGCTGTCGGGCTTGGTAAGAGAAAGCTCACGGATGATGCGCTGCCACACGAAGTTGCGGTATTTGATGCCGCCAAGAACTTTCAGCTTGCTGTCGTCGAATAGCGGTGAATCAATCTTCTTAACGGCAAAAGTGCGTGAGAGCGGAATGTCGTTGTCGCCTTTCGCAGCTTGTGTCTGCTGAATTAGCTGCTCATTGTAGCCGTTGTGTATCATTGAGAACAGCCGCCACAGTGAGTCGTGGATGAAGTAACCGTTCTGTGTAGCTGGCTTCTTCATGTCAACCGTCTCTAAGTCGCGGAGCTTGTCGAGGGAGTAGCCGTTGAGATAGACGGGATTGTCAATCGGCAGGATGCCAAGCTCAGGACGTGCCTCGGCATAGAAGATAAAGAGCAGACGATAGACAATGTTGATGCAGTCGTCCTTGACATTCTGCTCAAAACCCTCGTCGGTCTCATTAATGTCGCGCTGCTGTACCTCGTGGATGTAATAGATGGCTTCGTTGGCAAGTCCTTCTACGGCATGAATAACACCTTCCTTCAAGTCCTTGGTGACGGAGAAAGCGTTCTTCGTGGACTCTTCCTCCAACTTGTCCATCAACGCGCTCTGCCCTTCGGCTGCAAGGCTCTGCTTTCCGCAAAGGAGATAAAACAAGGCATAGTAGTCCCTGTTGGCAGGTATGGACACCTCGGCAAAGAGTTCCTCAAGGTCGAAAACGAGATAGCTGCCACGGACGAACTGCTTCTGCTCCAACATATAGACACGATTGCCCGCAAGCATAAGGACATAACGCGGACGCTGGTCTTCGGGAAGATAGAATATTTCCTCTATAGCCTGGTTGATGAGTTTGGGCGATATTGTGCAGCCTTCGGGTATTGGATTCTCATCAACAAGACTCCAGTTGCGCCAGCGATAACGGGCAGGTTCTATGTCGGCGGTGTTTGGCAGACTGTACTGCTGCTCGAAGAGTCCTTCGGTCTTTTCCTCGCCACGCTGTATCTCCGGCTGCATCTCCATGACAAGGAGCAGAGGCTGACTGCCGTTCTTCAAGATATGGCGGACAGGTACGACACGGTTGTCGTCAAGATAGAGCCACTGGCTGTATGGTTCACGGGTGTCATAGCCAAGGACTTCAAGGAGGCGTGTTTGGAAGTCGTGGGTATTCTTCAACACGTATTTCATCGGCAGCGACGGCTCGATGACGGATTGCTTGTAGTCGAAGTATTTCTGTCGGAGTCCTGAGAAACGCTTGTCGAACTCCTTGATGGCATCGCTGTCATAGCCCGACGCGCTGAAGACATTGGTCTTGAATTCCTCAGTGAAGTAGCCGGGATTGAAGTAATCGCCTATATTTTGAATGAACCTGTACATAGATTTGCCCTTTTAAAAATTGAAGAACACTGCAAGCGGACGGATGAATGGGTCACCTTTGAGGGTGTTCATGTCACTGACATACTTGCTTGTCTTGTCGTGGATGGTGCGTATCTCACGGAGCTTGCGTTCACGGCGGCCTTTCTGTAGATTGTATATCGGGTTCTCATCGGTATCGAACAAGTCAAGCTGCTTCTCACCAGCAAGTTTCCATTGACGCAACTTTTCAAGGTTCTGGTCTTTCCGTGCTTGCATGACGCTCTGCATCTCAATCTGCTTGCGGTCCATGTAGTTGGTGACGGCATTGTCGACAGCAGGACCGAGAAGCGTCTCAAGCTGTTGCAATTCCTCGTCTGTCATCTGTCGATAGTAAAGCTGCGTGTTGAGATACTTGGATGTGAAGTCACCGATAGGCATTGGTTTGGCTACTGGCAGTCCGTCGGTATCGACACCCACGACGAATATCTCGCTTATGACCTGCTGGCCAAGACCGTTAGCCTTGCTGCCGTGGAATACATACCATGCCGTGCCTTCGGGCAGCGAGTCAACCTTTGCAGCCGGTGCGACATCCTTGTCGATGCAACTGTCAAGAAGGTTGAAGAAATAGCGGATGACGGGATGAAGCTCATAGAGAATCTGGAACTTTGTCCATTTGTTCTTCTCTTGTTTCTCTGTCTTGTTACGGGTCTCGGCGATAGCCTTCATGACCGTCGGCTTGTCGGTGGTCAGACGGAAATACTCGCCCTGCCCCGGCTTTGCCTCTGTCGGCACACCACGTAGGGCATGGTCAAGCTGCTTTGTGTCGAGGATTTCGAGATACTTGCCGCCGTCCTCGATGTTCACGTCGATATCGTGAATCTTTCCTGCCGTTTTTAAATACTCGAAAAGCTCGGCATAGAAGTCGGCATCAGTCTTGAACATCGATACTTGCGGCTCTATACAGTCGGGTTCCTCGATAGCCTTGGTATTGGCTGAGGCGTTGAGGATGTCGCTGAGAGATTTCTTTTTCTTCTTTTTCGCAGCCTTCTCAATATGGTCTTTGTCGAGAAAGTCATCATCCTTGCTAAGAATAGCTTGTCGGACAATTATCTGTTCGGTGTTGGCATCATAGACTTCCATTACACTGCCAGCGTCACCAAGCGACTTGTAGACTTCATCTTCCTTCTCCCACAGCTTTCGGAGGATGCGCAAGTCGTCACTCACATTCTCATTCTTTGAATGGGCAATCATATAATGGATGTACGGAGTCTTTGTCTGTCCGTAACGGTCAATGCGACCGTTGCGCTGCTCTAAAGTGATGAGTGACCACGGCAAGTCGTAATTGAACATGCGATTGCAATGATAGTGCAGATTCACGCCCTGACTGCCTGCATCACTGCAGATAAGCAGACGGATATGGCTGTCGCCCTTGCCAAAGTCCTCTATCATTTGCTGTTGCTCCACATCGCTCAACGAACCGTCGAAGAGAGATATTGTACCATCGTCCCTGATGCCGAAATCTGCCATCAGTCTGTCCTTGAGGTATTTCATTGTTGCGCGGCGTTCGGTAAAGACCACATAACGGTCATCTTTCTGCTTGCCCGACCATTGAAGTTCTGTGAAACGTTGCTTGAAACGGTCGTACTTGCTATCTATTTGGTTTTCAATAATGTTCACCAACTGGTCGTGCATTTCCTTTATGTCGGAGTCTATGTCATTGCCGTTCTCCTGCATCAGCTTGATGCGGTTGTCAAGAGTTTCAAGAGCGGCAGTTGGCGATGACAGGAATGCCTTGAAGAGGGTAAGCGAGAACAACGTGTCATTGCCTTCATCGCCTTCCTCCCTCTGCTTGCGAAATTTATAACCTTGTTGGAGCTCAAGGAATCTTTCTTCTTCTGGTTTGAGACTTACCTCTTCTGGGATAATTTGCCTGTCTTGGAAGTTCTTGCGGACATTGGAGTCCTTGATGTCGTTCTTGAAACGGCGTACATAGTATGGCTCTACATCGGCCTTGGTGTAGTTTCCATCACGTGGTATTGCCGTCGGCTCAAGCATGCGGATGATGTTGGCAAAGCTCTCCTTGTTGCCGTTATGGGGCGTGGCAGATGTGAGAATCATACTCTCACAGTGTTGGGCGAGCATCTGAGCAAGGTCACCACGCTGACTGCTGGCATTGCTGACAGTATGGCACTCATCAATGACGATGATGTCCCATTGCGTCTCCTCAATGTAATGGCGGAACTTGGAGTTGTTCTTTAGCGTGTCGATAGAGATGATGGTCTTGTCGTAATACTTAAACGGGTTCTTGTTGGCAGGGATGCGGCTCTTGATGCGGTCAACGCCGATACTATCAAGACGAATAAGGGGTATGGCGAAACGGTTCCACAATTCTTCTTGAAACTGTGAGAGGATGCTTTTTAATGCTACGACAAGGATTCGCTTGCCTCGGCCACGCTTTATCATCTCGGCAAGAAAGATGCCTACCTCTATGGTTTTTCCCAAGCCAACGCCGTCGGCTATAAGTAATCGTGGACGGGGAAGTTTAAGGGCTTTTACAGTCGGCTGCAACTGATATTGTGCCACATCGAAAGCTCCTTTGGTAGCAACGGTTATCTTGTCTGTCCATAATGGATTGTTGCGGATGTTTTCCTCGATGTAAAGACGGGAAAGCAGATAGCCAGTGCTTGTATCAGGAGTAAAATGTACTGACTTAGGGTCAATGACGTGGATGTCCTTGTCCAAAGTAGTGTCGAAATCATAATACTGGTCTTGGACAAGCTCTGAAAGACCGCGAGCCTCGATTACCACCTCTCCATTGTCTAAAGGTAATACGTTGGAAATCATGAAGTCCTCGCCGCGCACGGTGATGCGCTGGCCGGGGGAATAGTTTATATTGGTAGTCTTTAGGCTCATAACTTTTTTATTCAGCATTCAAATTTACGGCATTTTTATGAGGTGGACAAATAAAATCGTAATATTTTTGAAAAAACTAAAGATTGTGTAGAAAAGAAGCAATATTAAAACCGTCTAAACACCCATCGTTTGCTATGAATTTCCTACTATGTTTGGTATTTCCTCTTAAATCTTTGTGGCAGCCTATTGAACACAAGATGGTAGGACTCTGATATTAGATGTTTTACCAAGTCGTCATCCATCTCGTCAAGATAGACATCATTCCAATGAACTTTGTTGAGATGGTAAGCTGGGTGGATGCCGTCATAGTGGTCTCGGAGTTGCTGCCCTTGCTCTGGAGAAAGCTTGACGGCACAAGTTGGCTCCGGTGAGTCAAGCCAAATATGCAGGAATATCTTCCCCTCAATCCGGAACAATACCCAGTCTGCGCCGTATGCCTGGTCTTCCGATGCGCCAGGCAATGACAGAGCGTATTCTCTAACGTCCTCAATGTTCATGACCACACATTATTATATTGTACACGATACGCCTTCGCCATTTCTCTCGTCAAGTATATCCTTGAATTGTGGATGCCGCTGATACCATGCGTAGGCGAAGCTGCATATTGGCAATACTTTTAGCGAAATGGTTGATGGCATAATTATTGGCTGCGTTTACGAGTAATGCGCCCACCCCCACGCCTTCCACAAAGGCACGAGTGTGTTCAATCATAAGGACATTGCCCTGAAAGGCAAAGTCCAGTTGGCCTACGAGTTGGTCGCCATCGTAAGCTAAGACTTTGCCTCCTTCGTTGGTTGTTTCTATCTTCGTTTCCATATCAGTACTTGCGGGTTAAAGTTACCATAAGCGAGCAGCAAGTCATAATAATGCCGAGCATACAGACTCCGTTCCAACCGACAAGGTCGAGAGCCGCGCCAGCAAGGAAAGTTCCGATTGAGCCACCGATAAACATGCATCCCATGAAGACCGTGTTTACACGGCTGACTGCTGTCTGCACGCGGGAGAACATATAAGTCTGGTTGGTTACATCACAAGCCTGTACGCCGCCGTTTATCAGCACAACACCGAGTATCATTCCCGGGTAAGTGTCCTGCAACAGCCACATGCTGAACCAGGCCAGCAGAACTGCTGTAGCTCCGTAAAGGTTCATCCTGCGTGTGCCTACTTTGCGGACAAGGCTGCCAACACCCGAGGCGACCAATGCGCCTGCTATACCGCACAATCCGAACATTCCGACGACATCGGCACCGGCATGGAAAGGCGAACCTGCCATGTGGAAGGATATCGTGCTCCACATCGCCTGATACGTGCCGAATACAAGGCCAAAGCGGATGGCGCTTATTGCAACATCATGCTTTTCATGGACAAGCCGGATGATGGAAAGGAGGAGCTTCTTGTAAGTGCCTTTGTATGTCGGTGCGACATTCGGCATTCGCCACATTACGAACAACGTGCAGCAGACCATAATCGCAGTGGCTACCCAGTACATCGTGCGCCAACCCCAACGCTCGCCGATGAAGCCGCTCAGGACTCTTGACATCAACATTCCGATGACAATGCCGGAAGTCATATATCCCACATTCCGGGACTTGTTTTCAGGCTTTGACAACAACGACACCATCGGAACGAGTATCTGCGCCGCACAGACTCCAATGCCAACAAGGATGCATGATCCCAACACCATAGTGATGTTTGGCGATAACGCCGTCAAGACCAGTCCAATAAGCAATATTCCGTAAACGGCAAGCATAAGGCGCTTGCGGTTGAACATGTCACCTGTCGGCACAAGGAAGAGAATAGCCAGCGTGTAGCCGGTCTGCGTTAGCGTAGTGGCAAGGTTGGCAACGAACTGTGTCGTTCCAAAATAGCCTTGCAGTTGCTCGCCAAGAGTCTGGAAGAAACAAAGATTTGCGATGGACAGCGCGGCTGTCAATGCCAAGCCTACCAGCAAACCTGCCGATATACCTTCGTTTTGTTTTGCGTATCTTGTCAATTTCTCAGTGAACCACTTTTTTATAGTCCAGTGCAAAGGTACTACTTTTATTTGATATTGTAGCTGCTTAGTTCTACCAAGTTACCATCTGGATCACTTAGATAAAGGCTCTGCATCACACCGTGTGCGCCATGTCTTTCAACAATGTCACTGATTATCGTGGCTTTCTTTGCTTCCAATTCTTTCTTGATGTCTTGTAAGCCGCCATCTACGATAAGGCAGAAGTCTTGTGAGCCGTGGGTCGGATTCTCAGCCGCTGGTTGAAACTCGCCCTTACGTGTATGGATGGAGATTTTACCATTGGGGAAATAAAGGTTGTGATGTCCGTTGCTCTCACGATGCTCCATGCCAAGCAGCCCGACATAAAAGTCAAGACATGACTTTAAGTTGGAGGTGGTAATGACGAAGTGGTCGATGTCGCTTATCTTCATGATTGCGTTGTTTTCTGATAAGCCACTCGCTCGTCTCCGTTGGCAAGGTGGATAATTCCACAATACTGAACTCCATACTTCTCAAGGCAATGGCGCATAATCTTGTTGTCATGGTGGGTATCTATACGGATATTTGATGTCTGCGTGAAGCACCAGTCGAGGATGTCGTACAGTATTCCTCCGTGGCCAGGCTGACCTGCGACACGGTGGATGACATAATAAGGCTCATCGTTGAGCCATTTGCCCTCGAAAATCTCTGCGTATGTGGGTTCGGGACTGGGCATGAAGGTAAACGTCGCTATTGGCTTGCCGTCCTCGGTAAGCAGATAGTTACAGCCATTAGCAATATCGTTCGCCATCTGTTCATCTGACGGGTGGCTGACATCCCACTGATGAGTGTTGCCTGTTGCCATCATTGTTTTTCGGCCGATGTCTATGAGGTTCAATACTGTCTGTAAGTCAGACTTCGTTGATTTATGTATTGCTCTATTTCCTTTCATTATTATTGCCGATTGATTTTAATACTGCGATGGCTCCCTCCGCCTTATCGGCTGGAACGAAGATGTGGTCGTGATAATACCCTGCTACGACATTGGCACTGATACCATGGTCTGCCAAAGCAGTTGAGAATGCCGCTGTCAGTCCTACCGCATCAAGTGACGAATGAACGTGAAGGGTGACAAGGCGGAATACGGAGTCGTATGGGATTCTGTTCCTATCGGCGGTTTGTTTGTCGATTATCAGCGACACACCCTCGTCCTCATGAAATACCGATATTGGGTTGAGTTTGGAAATTTTATTCCAGTCAGCATTTGCAAGAGTAATAAACACATACTCTTTCGGTTTCAATACCGGCTCCATAGAATTAAGAAGCGTTTGCAAGTCAGTTATTCCTGTCATTTTTATGATATTTGTTTGTATGTCATGCCCAGTGCTGGTAGAAATACGTTTATGAAGTCCTGAAAGTCGAGTTTCAAGCTGCAATTATTCTCGCAAGGGTGCATTGCGACTTCGTGCTTTTGCATTAGTTCTTTGTCTATGTAAAGCGTAATTTTCTTGTTCTCATCGAAAAGCAACCCGAGTGGACTGACTGCGCCGGGATAGGCATGCAGCAAGCGGCGGATGTCATCAGTGGGGGCAAAGGAAAGATGACCGCTGCCAGTCTGTTTGGCAAAGGCTTTTATGTCCAATTTCTTGTCGGCAGGGAGCAGCACCATAAAATATTGCTTATGGTTGTTTGTCATGAGCAAGGTCTTTATGGCCGGCACACCCATCTGTTTCTCAACCGATTTGCCCTGTTCCATCGTCATGATTGGCTCATGGTTGAAAACTTCATAGTGGATGCCCAATTTGTCAAGCTTTGCCAATATCGTTTCTTTTGTGGTCATCTATTTGATAAACTCTATCTTGCTCTCGTCTCTTGGCTTTGCCTCGGGCTGCTCGTCGGGATAGCCGACAGCGATGATGAAGGAAATCTGATAGCCTTCGGGCAGATTGAGCTTGTCAAGATATGGCTTGCAGTCTGCACTGGAATTGAGGAAGCGGACGGGACCGCCAAGACAGCAGGTTCCAAGACCCAATGACTGTGCAGCAAGCATAATGTTCTCGCCAAGCATACCTGCATCGAGTGATGACTCGCCGTTGGGTGTTGCCACACATATTATGTTAGGCGCGTTGCGGTACATATTTTTAAAATTGGCATCACGGCTCACCATATCGGGATTGGCTTTCTTGAAGATGGCGGTTGTGCCGTCAATCCACTCCTTGCTCTCAATCACACGTACTGCCCAACGCTGGCTGTTCGCCATTAGGGGCATTGATACCGCATTTGGCCAAAAGCTCCAGTTTCTCATGCTCTACAGGCTTGTCAAGATACTTGCGGATGGAACGGCGAGCCATGATAGTGTTGATTACGTCATTGCTGCTTGTTTCTGTTGCTATAACTGTGGCAGGTGCTTCTCCAACAGCCTTTGGTGTCCAGTCATTGAAGAAACGAAGGACTTTTTCCTTGTTATAGCCCTGTCCTTCCTCCAAGAAGCTGGAGTCTTGGATATGGAGGACATTACCATTCTGGTCAAGGACAACAATTACGGGAAAGCCGAAACGTTGCGGATTGCCGAGACGCTTCATCAATGCCGCAGCAGCCTTTGTCTGCTCCTCGCCACCCGACTTGCGTGGATTGTAATTGACATGGATATAGATGTAGTTGTCGTTGATGACCTTCGTAATGTCGCTGTCCTTGCTGATGAAGTCGGCAAAGCGCAAGCACCACGGACACCAGTTGCCGCCGACCTGACAGATGACGAACTTGTATGTGTCGGAAGCCTTTGCGGTTGCAAGGGCATTGTCTATCTGCACCATCGGGTCTATGGTCTCGTCATAAACCTTCTTCAATTCTGTCTGCGCATTCGCCATCAAAGTTACGAGCGCAAGTGTTATTGCAAAGATTACTCTCTTCATTATATTAATGGTTTAGGATGAAATTGCTGACAAGGGACGCGGCACGCAAACGGCTCTGCTCTGCTGTGAAACTGTGGTCTACTCCGGGAAGAAGATAAAGCTCTGCGTTTTTATATCCAGCCTTGTAACGCTCGCTGTAGGTGTAAGGCACTATGCGGTCGGCTGTTCCGTGAACAAGAATGACAGGCCCCTCATATTGCAATGCCGTCTCGTAGATAGGCAGTGTCTGTGCCGTAGCGCAATAGTTTCTGCCTACCTTCAAATTCCTTCCTGGTATTGTTATGGTCTCAGGAATATTTCCGGCATCGTAAGTTCCACCTTGCAGCTGCCCTCTGATGGCATCGTCACGGAGCACAGCGGCTGGAGCGCAAAGGGCCACGCTGCGGATGCTTCCTTTCAGTTCACCGGCAACCATTGAGGCAACCACCCCGCCTTGTGAATGACCGACAAGACTGATGTCGCTGACCCAAGGCTGCTGCAATGCGTATGCGACAACACGCTTTGCGTCCTCTATTTCATTGGGAACGGTCATGTCCTCAAACTTGCCCTCGCTCTTCCCGCAACCGTTGAAGTCGAAGCGGATGCTTGCAATCCCTTTTGCCTGTAGGCTGTCTGCAATGGACTTTAGCAGCGGACGCTCCTTGTTGGAACCAAAGCCGTGGCAAATGATAGCCACACGGACTTTCTCGCCGTCCTTCATCTTCGGCTTCTGAATAATAGCGTCAAGCAACCCGTGGTCGCCCTGAATCTTCACGTTCTCACTTGTCTGTGCCATTGACATAGTAGTTCCTCCTAAAATAAGGCATAAGGCCATGATAAACTTTTTGTATGCTCTCATATATTGTCACTTTAACTGTTTTGTTGTCAAGTATGTTTGCAAAAGTACAAAAATAAACGAACATTGCATCATTAAAGAAACGAAAAAAAGGGCTATCTGGGCGCAGTGGATATTTTCCGTGGGTTGATGTTGAAAAGAATCCGAGATTATCT
>CAZTUD010000055.1:0-13508 GCA_964616945.1 uncultured Prevotella sp.
TTACGACATCGAGGACAACATAGAACTGCCCCGCAATACGTTCGAGGAATGCGTGAACTACATTGTCAGCGAGCTTGACGACATAAAGGACTCTGTGCGCAAGCTGCCTATGCAGGACGCTGCCATCTATGCCCATGCTGTCACCAAGCAGGCTTGCATGGCCCTGAAATCAAGGGTGCTGCTCTATGCCGCAAGCCCGCTTTTCAACGAGAATCCCATCGAGGCTGGCAACGAACTGGTGGGCTATGCCTCCTACGACCGTGAAAGATGGAAGGTGGCAGCCGACGTGGCGAAGGAATTCATCGACGAGTTTGGACCCAACGGCGACGGCTCGATGGGCTTGACAAGCGACTATCGCCGCATATTTACGACCTATTATTCGCCGAGCAGCAACCCAGAGGTGATATTCTTCCGCCAAAACGGCTCCAGCACAAGCGTGGAGAACAACAACGGACCGCTCGGCTTCACGGGCAACGCACAAGGCAACGGACGCACCAACCCGACACAGGACTTGGTGGACGCATTCCCAATGAAGGACGGCAAGGCAATAGGCACAAGCACTAAGTATGTGTACGACAGCCAGAACCCATACACCAACCGCGACCCGAGGCTTGACCTGGAAATACTGCACAACGGCTCAAAGTGGCTTGGAACAACGCTGCAGACCAACCAAGGCGGTGTGAACAATCCGACAAGCTCATCCGACTATTCCACAACTTCATACTATATGTGCAAGTTCATGGAGGATTACAGCAACAGGACGGAGTATGCCAGCACACAGCACCAGTGGATTTTCCTGAGATATGCAGAGCTGCTGCTCAACTACGCCGAGGCCGCCAACGAATACTATGGTCCCACGGCCGATGTCTATGATGCCATCATACAGCTGCGCAAGCGTGCCGGCATTGAGGCGGGCGACGACAACCTCTACGGCCTCGACGCCAACATGACGCGCGAGCAGATGCGCCAGGTAATCCACAACGAGCGGCGCATAGAGATGGCATTCGAGGAGCAAAGATATTTCGACATACGCCGCTGGCGCGAGGCTGAGACTATCTACCAGCAGCCCCTGCATGGCATGAGAATACAAAGCAACGGCGTACAGGCATCCTATTCTGTCATCAATGTCCTGACTGTGAATTGGGACAACAACAGGTACTTGTACCCCATACCTTACGACGAGGTAAACAAGAATGATAACATGGTTCAAAACCCTAATTGGAAATAAGTTATGAAAAGAATTCTTCTGTTCTTTATATGTTTGGGCATCTTCGCCGTCATGCGTGGCCAGTCGGTGTCTGGTGTGGTGTCGGCGGGTGACACCAACGAAACGCTGATTGGGGTGACCATCAAAGTTGCGGGAACCTCACGCGGCACTGTGAGCGATGCCAATGGCAGGTTCACGGTGAATGCCAAGCAAGGCGACAAGCTGCAATTCTCGTATATAGGCTATGCCGACAAGACCATCACCGTGGGCAAGGGCAAGGAGCTGAACGTGGTGATGAACGCCAACGACCAGGACATAAACGAGGTTGTCGTGGTGGGCTATGGCTCGGCAAAGCGCATAACGCTGACAGGCGCCGTGAGCGCCGTGTCGGGAAAGGAACTGCAGCGCGTGCCTGTGAGCAACGTGCAGAATGCCCTGGCGGGCAAGCTGCCGGGCTTCTTCTCACAACAGCGCTCAGGACAGCCAGGCAAGGACGCTTCCGACTTCTTCATCCGTGGCGTGAGCTCGCTCAATAGCGATGGCAACAAGCCGCTCATCATCGTGGATGACGTGGAATACACCTACGAGCAGCTCTCGCAAATCAACGTCAACGAGATAGAAAGCATATCAATATTGAAGGATGCCTCAACCACAGCCATCTATGGCATCAAGGGTGCCAACGGCGTGCTTGTGGTGAAGACACGCCGTGGCGTGGAGGGCAAACCGAGGATTAACGTGCGCGTAGAGAGCGGAATGCAGACGCCTGTGCGCACGCCCCACTTCCTCAATTCCTACGAGACTGCACAGCTGGTCAACGAGGCGTATGCCAACGACGGGCTGCAGCCACAGTTCTCAGAAGAAGACCTGGAACATTTCCGCACGGGCGACGACCCTTACGGCCATCCCGACGTGAACTGGTATGACAAGATATTCAAGAAAGTGGCACAGCAGACCAACGCCAACGTAGACGTATCGGGCGGCTCGAAACGGCTGCAATATTTCGTGTCGGTGGGCTACTTCCTGCAGAACGGCCTCGTGCGCCACTTCTCAAGCGGCGACGGCATCAACACCAACTACTTGTACCGCCGCTTCAACTACCGCTCCAACCTTGACTTTCAGGTTACCGACAACCTGTCGATGCGCTTGGACATCAACTCGCGCTTCATGAACATCAATGAGCCCTACGGCATCAACGCCACGGGAGAAATATACAATTTCCAGGAAATGCACCCGTATTCGGCTCCGTTCCTCAATCCCAACGGCTCGTATGCCTACCTCTACGACACCGACGGCAGCAAGCCTACGCTTAACGCTCGCCTCGCCAATGAGGGCTACAACCGCACGCGTCGCAACGACAACAACCTGCTCTACAGCGCCAACTGGAAGATGGATTTCATTACCCCGGGGCTGTCGACGAATTTCCGTCTGGCTTACTCCACCATCGACGAGAGTGTGCGCCGTGTGTTCAGGGGTTCATATCCGACCTATCACTACGACCCGACCACGGGGTTGTACAACATCAACCCCGACGGAGTGTACACTCCTGGCACATACGGCGTGGGTGGCAACACCAACGCAGCACGGAAAGACTTGAACCTGCTGGCATCGGTGAACTATGCCCGCGTGTTCAACAAGGTGCACGACGTGAGCGCAATGTTCCTATACAACCGTGAGAGCACAACTCAGGAGAACTCTGGCGACAAGGTGCCGAGCAAGTTCATCGGCATAACATGGAAGCTGAGTTATAAGTACAAGAACAAGTATCTCATCGACTTCAACGCCGCCTACAATGGCTCCGACCGCTTTGCCAAGGACCATCGCTATGGCTTCTTCCCCGCCGTGGGCGTTGGCTATGCCATCTCCGAGGAAGACTGGTTCCGCAATGCCATCAAGGGCGTGGACCTGCTGAAGTTCCGCATGTCATACGGTCTTGTGGGCTCCGACGTGGCTCCTGGCGACCGCTATCTCTACAACCAAGTCTATAAAGCTGGCTCGGGCTATTTCTTCGGCGAGTCATTGGTGGGTTTCTCAGGCTACTATGAGGGCGACCTTGGCAATGCCAACGTTACATGGGAGAAAGCCAGAAAGTTCGACTTCGGCATCGACTTCAACTTGTGGAACCGCATATCCTTGACGTTCGACTACTTCCGCGACATACGCTACGACCAACTCGTATCACGCAACGACGTGCCCCTCATCCTCGGTATTGGCATGTCGCCTGAGAATGTCGCCAAGACCCGCAACATGGGTTTCGACGGACAGATAGGCTATCACGACCAGTTCGGCGACTGGGGCGTAAACACCAATCTCGTATTCTCGTATGCCAAGAATAAGGTCATCTACAAGGCAGAGGCGCAGCAACGCTATCCGTGGCTGGCGGAGACTGGCAAGCCCATCGGACAGATGTTCGGCTACAAGTGGATAGGCTTCTACACCCCGGAGGAGATAGAGCTGGTAAACGCGGGCGACCCTGCGGCTCCCGCAGTGCCCAACACCGACATTCCCGTGCAGGCTGGCGACCTAAAGTATGCCGACCTCAACGGCGACGGTGTCATTAACGACTTCGACAAGGGTGCGATTGGCAAGCCCAACCTTCCGAACACCACGCTTGGCTGGACCATCGGCGGCAGCTATAAGGGGCTTTCCCTCAGCCTCCTCTTCCAAGGCTCGTTCAACTACAGCTTCTCAGTTGTCGGCACTGGCATAGAACCGTTCAAAAGCCAGTTCCAGCCGCTGCACCAAGAGCGTTGGACTCTCGAGCGTTACTTGAACGGTGAGGAAATAAACTTCCCGCGCCTGACGAGCAACCCGTCAACAGTGAACAGTGCCGAGGCTTACATGTCCGACTTCTGGCTCATCGATGCCTGGTACATTCGCTTGAAGACCATCGACCTGTCATACGAGTTCCCGAAGACGTGGCTGCCCAAGTTCATGGAGAGCCTGCGCGTTTACATGAACGCCTACAACTTCTTCACATGGACAAGCTACGACAAGTATCAGCAGGATCCCGAGATAAGCACCAACACTGCCGGCGATGCCTACATGAACCAACGCGTGATAAACTTTGGCGTGCAAGTTTCTTTCTAACGTAACATAGTAATACTAACAGCAAGGCGGTCTTCCCAATGGTCGGGGAGACCGCCTGGTTTGTCCTTATAAGAGGTAAGCATTGGAGATTATAAGGACAAGTTTGTGTCCATAACTTGTCATCGAATCCGAAATTCTTTAGGTGAGATTCCGTATTTTTCTTTAAAACTCTTGGTGAAGTATGACAGACTATTGAAGCCTGCCCTGTACATTATCTCAGAGACGGTCAACTGCCCTTGCTTCAACAACTCAGCAGCCCGTTTCAGTCTATAATTGCGAAGAAAGACAACGGGAGTATCGCCTGTCAACGACTTCATCTTACGATAAAGCTGTTTCTGGTCAATGCCAACTATCTCGCAGAGGCGGGTGACATTGAAGTCCTCTGATGAAATATTTTCGTCTATTGCCTTCATAACCTTCGCCATAAGAGCCTCGTCGCCAACCGGTTCTTTAGAAATGGAAGGTTGACTTGAAGTTATCGTTTCTATGTGCGCACTTTGCACAATAGAGTTCTGACGTTTCAGCAATTGTGCCATGTGAAGTTGCAGTTTCCTGAGATTAAATGGTTTGGGCATGAAAACATCCGCGCCACTGCCAATACTCTTCATCTCTGTGTCCAAGTCGTCCTTTGCCGTAAGCATAATGATTGGAGTATTGGCTGTAGAATGGCTGTGCCTCAACTGTCGACACAATTCTGTTCCGTCCATTTCAGGCATCATCTGGTCAGTGATAATAATGTCCGGAACATATGTATTCACTTTCTCCAACGCTCCCTCACCGCTGTAAGCCTTCTCGCAATTATAGTTGTCAGCAAGGGCATTTGAAAGAAAATCTACAATCTCATGGTTATCATCCACAATTAGCACAACAGGCCTTGTAGAGTCCGTGCTTGTGTTTCCCTGACTTGATAATGGCAGAGAAAACGATACTGTCAGACCATTATCATTTTTTGCCTTGGTTTCTCCACCATGTAGCAATATATATTTCTTTACTACAAACAGTCCGATGCCTGTACCATTATGTGCATTGTCGCCCTTGAAATATTGGTTGAAAATCTTTGGTAAGTATGCATCAGCAACACCAGGACCGTTGTCGCTAACCGAGATGCTAACATCAAACGGTGTTGAAGAAACAGAGACTGTTATTCTGCCGTTGTTATCCGAGACGTATTTCAAGGCGTTTGACAAGAGATTGCGCATCACCATCTGTATCTTCACCACGTCAACATCTATCCACAATGTTTCAACATTGGAGATGAGACCAATCTTAATATTCCTTGCATCAGCCTGTTCATGGAACTCACTGATGCAGTCTTTGAGCAGTGTTGTCAGTTCAATGTGAGATGCAAGTATCTGACCATCACTCTCAGTCTCCATGCGCTTGAAGTCCAGAATGCGGTGGATAATGTCGTTGAGCTTTAAGGCATTAGACTGAATGTTCTTCAGCCTTGCCCTCATCTTCGTATTGGTCGTTTCTGACAGAAGCTTCTCCAATGGCGCAATAATAAGGCTCAAAGGAGTTTTAAGTTCGTGCGACATATCTACGAAGAATTCCATCTTCTGTTGTGTCAGTGCAAGCGCATTTTCCCGTTCTTGCTCACGGAGCAATTTCTGGTTGCGACGCTTGTAATAGTTAATGACTGTCATCAGAATTGCAAGGACAATGATAACATACATCAGCCAAGCCCACCATCGCTGATACCACGGATAAGGCACTATTAATTTCCACTTTGTGACATTGACACCAGTCTGATTAGGGTCAACAGAAAGATAGAGGTCGTAAGTCCCGCCTTGAATAGAAGGTAAAGAGACTCGGTTGGTTCCCGCCGGCATGGACTGCCAGTTGCCTTTATCTCCTATCTTATACCAAAACACCTCCGAGTTGCTTTGTGCGTAATCGAAGGTTGCAAGACTTATAACGACATTCTCCCTGCCAGTCAATTTTATTAAACCATCGTTATTGTGAGATAATTCCAGGTTTGTACCCGCAATAGAATGAGTGTCAACAGAAACCTCAGTTATAAATACTTTCGGGCTAAGCACATTTTCCTTAACGGCATTAAGTTGTTGTTCGGCTATAACGTCCTCACCGCCCCATAATAGCGTATTTTGTGAAGGTATATAAACTCCGGCATATAGTTCGTAGTCGGGCTTGCTGTATGGATGAATAGTATTGTCCTTGGTATTGATATAATACAGCCCCTCTGACGTTGGCATCCAGACACGGTTACGTTCTTTCACAAGAGTATATATCATGCCATCCTTTACCTCGAAGTCCATGTCAATCATCTTCCCGCCTTTTATGTCGTAGCGGTAGAGATGTCCTTGTACGTCAATCCACACAGAGCCATCGGCAACCGTCATAGCGTCAAGAAACATCTTTTTCTTTAGGCTCACCCTCATTGTCCTGGTGTCTATAGACGCGAGTCCTTTGCTGGTATATGCCCAAAGTAGTCCGTCGTCACCAGGCAATATCTTGTAAATGATGCTTACGTCATCATCATGTTTGGCAAACGGGTTGTTCCTCGTTACATATTTCCCATTGCTCGCAAGTAAAGCCTTTTTATCGACAACATATAGGCCGCCCATGTATGTTGCTATCCACATCCTGCCTCTGTCATCCTCGCAGATACCGTATGCCCAGTTGGAGTTTCTGCCTTGGGGGTCAGCAAGGTCATAGTAATCAAACTTATCCTTTTGACGGTTATATCTGGCTATACTTGCGTCTGTCGCTATCCATACATCGTGGTCACGGTCTTCGTAGATACTCCTTATCATATTCTTCCGCAAACCTTTGCCGACCTTAAACCATTTCACTTTCTTGCCGACAAGATGCAGAATGCCGTTGTCACCACCAAGCCATTGCCCGCCGTAAAAGTCTACAAGTACATGAGAAAAAACATTGCCATCGTGAGAGTGTGAGATGTCAGTAAGTGGATAGAAGACAAAGTTGCGTGTCATCTGGGCTAAAGCCACTCCTCTGTCCGTGGCAAGCCAAAGGTTGTTCTGTCGGTCAAGGAAGATGTTGTTGATGCGGTTGCTGGGCAATCCCATGCCGTGTAAGAATGAGTCATGGCTTAATGTCTCGACGACTTTCGTGTCCGGGTCGAAGACTTGCAGTCCGTATTCCGTTGACAGCATCAACCTGCCGTCGGGAGAAAACACTATGCGGTTATATGTACTGCCACTAAGAACTGTTTGTGGAAATATATCATTTTGGATAGACACAAGGCCTGTTCCTTGCAAACATAAAAGGTTGTGCTCTGTCCCTATCCACAAGCATTTGCGCTTGGTGTCCGGCAACACGCAGTAAACATTGTCACGTATCCCCATATCGTGAATGTTACCTTTGGAATCCATAAAGGCGAGACCCTTGAGATGAGGAATGTATATTCTGTTTCTGACGGCGCAGAAGCTGAAGATGATGTCATCCGTGCTATTCGACAGTGTGTAACGTTGCCAAACTTTACTTTGTCTGTTAAGACAAAACAATCCATGAGACTTAGTTCCGACATAAAGTTTGCCGTTAATGTATGCCAACGCCCTTACGTCTCCATCAACAGGGAGCCACGGGCAGTCGTCCCGCAACTGCCTTGTCCTTACATCAAGCCAACGAATTCCGTGGTCACAGCCAACACATAATGTCTCTTTATCAACAGCAACAACAGCGTGGAAGTTGCCTCCCACTACCCGTTGTGCAGTGTATCCGTCAAAAGAGAAAACTCCCTGACGGGTTATAAACCACATCATGCCATAGCTGTCCTGAAAGACCTGGTCAACGGTATTGGCACTGTATGGAAGTGTGATGTTGTTGAACCTAATGCCTGTATTCTGTCCTACTGACAGAAGAGGCAGTAGCAGCAACAATACCGATATAAAACATTTATGTATTTTGTCGCACAAAGTCATGTTGCAAAGGTAACTAAAAAATTGAGATTTGAGGTTTGAGATTTGAGATTTATGATTACAATAAGCGTTTGCTTGCTCTTTGGTTTAGCAATACATATCATAAATCTCAAACCTCAAATCTCAAACCTCAAACCTCAAAGAGCCCCCTCAATTCTCAATCCCCAAATGCGTCCAGTGCCACTGTCGGTGTACCGTTTTCGAAGCATCCCTTGTTATAGCCATCGTTGTAGCCTGCGGGTGCCTCTGGCTCCCAATAGAAGATACCCTCAAGGTGTCCTGTAGCCTTTCCCTTGGAAATCAGGGAGGCTATGCAGTCGCGACATTCCTCGGCATCGTCGTAATCCATACCAATCTCGCAAATCATTACTGGCTTGCCGTATGTGGAATACAGCGAGTTGATGTTGCTCACGCAAGCGTCAACATACTGCGTAGCCTTGCCTGTCTCGGGATACAGCGACATGCCAATGATGTCGTACTTACCGCCGTATTGCTCCATATAGTCAAAGACTCGGGTGTAAAGTGCGAGGTTGTCGCCACCATCGAGGTGCACGATGACCTTAGCGTCAGGAAATACTGCTTTCACAGCGTCATAACCAGCATTGGTAAGTTCGGCATAGTTACTGCCATTGTCAATACTTCCCAACGGCCACAACATTCCTGTGCGTGTCTCGTTGCCAATCTGCACCCACTCAGGAGTGACACCATAAGTCTTTAACTTTGTTAGCATGTCTTTGACGTGGTTTGCCACTGCGGTTTTCATTTGCGAGAGGTCATAGTCAGCCCATGCAGCCGGAGTGGTCTGATGTCCTGGGTCTGCCCATGTGTCACTGAAATGAAAGTCTATCATCACCCTCAATCCCAAGGCTGCCGCACGACGAGCCTTGACAAGTACGTCATCGGTGTTGTTCCATCCATTTGCGGGATTTACCCACACACGGAGACGGATGGCATCGACATTGCAGTCTGACTTCAAGAGGCTCATCAATTCAGTGGTTACGCCAATCTTATTGTTGAAGGTCAAGCCTTCACTTTCCATCTGTGTCACCCAACTGACATCGACACCACGGGCGAAAGTGCCTACGCTGTCGGCGGTCACTTCTACCTGACGGGGGTTCGTTATCGGGTCATTCTCTGAACTGCATGCCGTCTGTACACCAAGGCAGAAGGTCAGCAGCAAGGCTATATTTATAAGTTTTGTTTTCATTGTTTTATGTTTATTGTGCTGTTAACGAATACGTTCCCTTACAGATGTTTACGGTGAAGGTGTAAGTCTTGCCGACTTCCCAGCCTTGCGGCGCTCCATCAGCCTTCTTGTTCCACATCAGAGTACCGTCCCCCTGGGTGCCGAACCAGTAGTCCCATGAGCCATTGAGGAGAATTTGTACACCCCAAGGAGTATCGCCGGTAGCGGTGACGGTAGCCGTGTAGACTCCGACTTTGTTAGGGTCTGCGGTCATGTCAACAACAGTCCAGTCATCATTGAACCCTGCGAATGATACTTGCGTAATGGCATCTGACATAGGATACCAGTAGCTCATCCAGCCGAGGGAAGCGCAGACTACGTAGAGACCCTTGCCAGGCTCGGCGATGTTGTTGCCCTTAGTCGTAAGCTTCATTTCCGTGGTAGACGGATCTTGGTTTATCTCTGTCCAGTCCTGATATTCCTTTGAGAAATAATAGCCCCATGAACTGTTGAAGTTGACAGCAGCGGCATAGCACAGATTATCCTCATCGTAGAGAGTGAGATATTCTGTGTAATCCCACTTGTCATCGTTACCGAGAACGTAGAGTTGTTTAGCAACCTCAACGGGAGCAGTACCTTGGCCAACCTCGCACTTCCAGTCTGTCGGGTCAAGAAGGTTCAAAGACAGGGTCATCTCGCCTGCCGAAGGTACGCTGACTGTTATGTCTGTCGGCTCAGTGCCGAAGGTTATCTTCCCGTTCTCCATACCGAAGGCTACCGGTGTGCTGATAGCTGCCGCGTCGTCGGTGCCTGTAGTGGAGTTGTACTGAGCGCCAGTTCCGCTAATGCGTATTGTCGCTGTTCCTGCACTCTCTGCCTGATAGGTCAGCGTCCATGTGCAAGTCTTGCGGTCGAATGTCATCTCGCCGTTGATGTCACCGCTGACAGTGAGTGAAGGTATGCTCAGTGCTGTCCACTCCTGACGGACGGTGTTGACAACAGTGTAATAACATCCTGCCGGAGCGGAGAACCAGAAGTTCCAGTGCTGATTGTTGCTGCTGATGACGAACGGAGTGCCACCGCCATCATCACCGATGTTGCCCCATGTGATGCCGTTACCTTCTTGCAACCACCAGTTATACCAACCTGTTACGCCCATGAAACCTGAGTAGATACCGTCTGAATTGGGAGAGTACAGGAAGTTGCCGGTGTCGCTATGGTCTGCGGCGAGGATGAATCCTTTGGTCATGTCGATGCTGTAAGGAGTGACATTGACCTGATACACATTACTATATACTGCGTCGATGTTATTGGCAAGGACTGACTGCATGCGCACATACATTGTCGATGCCACGTCGCTCTCAAGGTTGATGCGTCCGACGAGGGAGTTGAGGCTCTCGGCGGTAAATTGATATGACGTACTGCCGGCATCGGTGAGGACTTCTATAGGGGATACGAAGTCGGATGTGCTGGAGAATTGCAGTGTGTTGACAGTTGTACCAATAGGAGCCTGTACACGGTCGTCGCTCGTCTTAAGTTTTGAGTTGTCTGTCCAGTTGAGAGTCAATGCCAAGGCAGAGGTGTTGTCCTTGTCGAGGACAACGTCACCGGAACCGGTAAGCTTCACAGCCTGCACACCGTCAACGTATGTCGTGTCGCCGTCTCTATCGCAGGAGGCAAGTGACATTACTGCCAGAAGCGACAGGATGATATATTTAGATATCTTCATTGTCTTAATAGTTTTCGTTTGTCAGATTAGGATTTGCTGAAAGCTCTGCAGTCGGGATAGGATAAACATTGTACTTGCTGTCAGTAGCACGCCCGTCCACGACACCGCCTTTCCACTGCCAGATGTAAGAACCACCAGTGAACTGCCCGTATCGGATGAGGTCTGTACGACGGATTGACTCCCAATAAAGCTCACGTCCGCGCTCGTCGAGGATGAACTGAAGCGTGAGTTGTGCGATATTGATGTCGCCATCTGTACTGCCATAAGCACGTTCACGGATGCGGTTGACGAGTTGCAATGCCTCTGTGGTGGAAGAATCCTGCCCGCCACGCAGCACGCTCTCTGCTAACATGAGATAAACGTCTGAAAGACGGAATACGGGATAGTCGATAGAGCAGCCCACTGCACCGGTGTTGCTGGCAGCCTCACCTGCATCGGTAAGGTTGGAGAACTTCTCTCCAAAATAGCCCTCGCTCTGGTCGTCAATGGCCTTGTTGAGCCATTGCTCCTGTCCGTCGGTGTAGAACATGTAACGCTTGTCGGCGGTCTCATTGCCTGAGAAGAGTTGAGGCAGTTCACCACGGACACGGAACATTCCCCAACCGTTGGTAAGTCCGTATTTGGCTGGATCCTGGCTGCTGGAGTTACCACATTCGCCGCAGACAATGTAAGTCGTTGCGCCCCATGACACGGTGTTGACGGCATCTACGACAAACGGGAATATTATCTCGTTGGTACGTTTGTCGTTGTCGGCATTGAAGAGTTTGCTGTAGTCTGACTCCAAAGAATAGCCGGCATTGATAATCTGCTTGCAGTAGGTGATACAGTCTGTGTAGTGGTCACCGGCTCCGTAAACCTCGGCGTTGAGATAAAGCCTTGCGAGCAAAGCCCAAGCAGCTGCCTTTGAAGCACGTCCGTACTCGCAGTTGGACGGGTCGAGAAGTCCGTCGGTGGAGATGTCCTTAAGTTCTGACTCTATGTAGTCGAAGAGTTGTGTATTGCTGTAGCACTCAGGAGTGTATGCCCCTACGCCCATTGTCTCGTCTACATACGGACCCTTACCGAACAGGTCAAGGACATACCAATAAGACAATGCACGCAGGAAACGTGCCTCAGCACGGTATGCTTTCAAGTTCTCACTGCCTGAAGCCGCGTCCTCTGTGTCGTGACGCAGGAACTCGTTGCAGAGGGCGATTGTGTAGTATGCACGATAGTAAGTATCTGCAACCCACGGGTCGTTGGCATCCCATGTCATATATGTGAGGTCCTCAATCTTGTCACCTGAGAGCCATGTGCCAGCCATCTCCTCTGTAGGAGCTTCCTGAAGGTTGAAGTAACCACGCAGGAAGTCGTAGCCGTTGTTGCTCGTCATATCGGCATTGCCACCACCCTGTTCCTGACCGGTGATGACATAAGAGGCGTATATCTTTGCGAGGGCTTGCTTGTAACCCTCTTCTGTACTGTATACCACGTCTGCCGTGGTCTGACTGTCGGTGTGCGGGCTCTGGTCGAGGTCTCCCGTGCAGGAAGTGAGTCCGGCAACCGCCAATGCTATCATTATAAATGTCTTTTTCATTGTTTCTGAGGTTTTAGAAGTCAAGTCCTATTGTCAGTGAATAAGTTCTCGGACGTGGATAGACACTCATGTCTATACCGCTCTGGCACTCAGGGTCAACACCCGTATAGTTGGTGATGGTGAATACGTTCTGCACCATGAATGAGGCGTTGAGTGAGAACCATTTGCAGACTTGTCCGAAGTTGTAACTTAGCTGTACGTTGTCCATCTTCAGGAACGATGCGTTCTCCACATAGAGGTCGCTCTCATACTGACGCTTCTGGAAACGGGTCTTGAGATAACTGGTGTTCAGGCGATTGAGCTGATAAGAGTTGTACGACATTGTCTCCCAGGCACCGGTGTTCATTGCCATGCCGTTATAAAGGTAGTTGCCGACATTGGCACGGAGTGATGTGCTTAGAGTGAGTTTCTTCCAGCGTACTGACGTAGAGAAACCGAATATCCAGTCCGGTGCCGGAGAATGATAATGATAGAGGTCGTTGGAGTCTACTACACCGTCTCCGTTGAGGTCTGCGTAAAGTCCTTCTATCGGCAGTCCGGTCTTCTCATCATAAAGCTGCTTGTACACATAGTAGCTGTATGGTTTGTAACCCTCAGAGAGAACTTGTACATAATGCGACTCAATGGCTCCCGTTAGAGTGTTCGGCGATTCCGAAAGGGCGTTGAGACGAAGATTGGTAATCTCGTTCTTCTGCCATGTGGCATTGCCACTGACGTTCCATTCCCAGTTGTTGGTCTTTATAGGTGTTGCCGAAAGGGAAATCTCCACGCCCTGGCTTGTGATGTTTCCGACATTGGAGAGCATCTGTTTGTTGAAG
>CAZTUD010000056.1:0-13321 GCA_964616945.1 uncultured Prevotella sp.
AGGCATTTTGGGATGACATCACGAACTTTGAGGGCAATGCCAATGCTTTCCGCCTCCTCGCTCACCAGTTTATAGGCAGACGAAAAGGCGGCTTCGTGATGACCTACTCCACGCTTGCCTCCGTAGTGAAATATCCACGGTCAAGCTCGTTGGCTGGCAACCACGGCAAGTTCGGTTTCTTCAGCACCGAGGCTCCGATTTACGAAAAGATTGCCGATGAATTGGGCATTATTCGCAAGTCTATGCCTGGCGAACCGCTGCAATATGTGCGCCATCCGCTCGTATATCTTATGGAGGCTGCCGACGATATATGTTACGAGATAATGGACATTGAGGACTCCCACAAGCTGCGCATTTTGACGTTTGATGAAACGCGCGATCTGTTGCTTGGCTTCTTCGACGACGAGACCAAGGCCAACATACTGCGCCGTCTCGACGAGGACGGCGTTACCGATGCAAATGAGCGGGTGGTTTATTTTCGCGCTTGCGCCGTGGGAAAGCTTGAGCATGAGTGTGTGAAAACATTTGTGGAGCATGAGGACGAAATACTCAGTGGCACGTTCAAGGGTAGCCTGATAGACAATATTGCCGAGCCACAGCGTCAGGCCTACTGTCGGTGCAGCGAAATTTCAATAAACAAAATATACCACTCAAAACCCGTACTTGACGTAGAATTGAGTGGTTACAAGATTATGGAAACTTTAATGCGAACTTTCATCGGGGCGGCATTGCACCCCGAGAAGTTCCATTCGCAGCAGCTCATAAACCGCTTCTCATCGCAATACGACATTCATAGCGACGACCTTGAGACGCGCATCATGGCGGTACTCGACTACATCAGCGGCATGACCGACGTTTACGCCCTTGACATATACCAGAAGATAAGTGGCATTGCCTTGCCGATAGTCTGATGCTGCTCACTTCACACCAATCTCCTTCAGCAGGCGATTGGCATGACCCCATTTGTCCATCATGAACACTACGTAGCGGATGTCAACGCCGATGCATCGGGCGAGGCGAGTGTCGAAGTTAATGTCAGAAGAAAGGCTGTCCCAGTTGCCGTCGAAGGCAAGACCGATGAGCCGTCCTTTGCCGTCGAACATTGGCGAACCTGAGTTGCCACCTGTAATGTCGTTGTTGGTGAGGAAGCAAAGCTGCAGCGTGCGGCTGTATGGGTCGGCATAACGGCCAAAGTCATAGGCGGAAAGCAGTTGGTGCATCACGTCCTCCGTCTGATAGTCGATGACTCCCGCGTCGCCCTGGTGCATCTTGTCCACGATGCTGGTGGCGGTGGTGTAATAGCCAGAGCGGTAGCCGCCAAGGTCGTAGCCGCCTACCTGCCCATAACTGAGGCGCATTGTGAAGTTGGCATCAGAGTAGTGCGGCTTGCCCATCTCCATCTGTATTTTGTTGGCGCAGAGATAACGCTCCTGCGTGGCAATGCTGTCAGAAAGTGTCAGTCCCTCTTGCGAACCGTCGCCGCCATCGTTCAAGGTCTTAATCTTGTTGAAAACTTCCATAATGGCCTTGGCATACTGCACGCCGGGGTCATTTTTGTATTGCTTGCTGTTGAAATAAAGCTTTACGTTCTTTTTCAGCAGCAACGATTTTGCGAACAGCCAATCCACATATTTATTATAGTCGCCCTTGAATTTCTTGTCGATTGTCTTGTAGATATTGGGCAAGAACTCGGGCTGCGCCTGCTCGCGATAGTTCTTCAGCAGCGCAGCCATCATGTCGGCGTCGGTGGCTGCGTCCCACTGGTCGCTGTTGTCCTCAAACTCAAAATATTGGCTCCGCTTGTCGCTGTTGCCCTTCGGTTTTGCCGCCGATTGCACGGCACGTACGTTAAACTCCACGTTGCTGCGGCGGCTGAATGTCTCGCTCCATTGCATCATAGCCTTGGTCAGGCGGCTGCGGCGG
The DNA here is from genome assembly GCA_964616945.1 of uncultured Prevotella sp. Lineage (GTDB taxonomy): Bacteria > Bacteroidota > Bacteroidia > Bacteroidales > Bacteroidaceae > Prevotella. The sequence continues at coordinate 1,924 of CAZTUD010000056.1, forward strand.
GAATAAAGCCTCTCAAGAAGAGGGAAATCAACCTTATGCTCCGCATAACGTGCCGTGTCCTGCCACTTGGCAATCTGCGCCTCGTAGGCTCGCTTGTTGTTCACAATGCCGATGGAATCGATACATTTGTTCATGCCGATTGAGTTTTTCCAATAGTTGGAGCTTTGGGCGAACTTCGAGTCGTACTTGATGCGCACGCCCTCGTCGGCTCTCATGTGGCGCAGCATCACCTCCTGCTTAACGCCGCGAATCTGCTGGCGCGGGTCGTTCTCGCAGTCGCGTATTTCCTGGATGCCATAGCTTGAGAGATAACGCTCCGTAGAGCCAGGATAACCCACGGTCATGGCAAAGTCGCCATCACGGTAGCCGTCCATGCTGACTTGCGCCCAATGTTTGGGATGATAAGGCACGTTGTTCTTTGAATAAACGGCAGGGCCGTTGGTCTTCGGGTCGGCGTAAATGCGGAAAACCGAAAAGTCGCACGTCTGGCGGGGCCACATCCAGTTGTCGGTCTCGCCGCCGAACTTGCCCATCGACTTTGGTATGGCGAACACCAGGCGCAGGTCGGTGAAGTCCTGATAAGTGGTGGCGTACCACTTGTTGCCCTCATAGAACGGCTCGACGGTCACGTGCAGGGTGGAGTCGGCGGCTTTCACCGAGTCGGTCATGGCCAGGGCCAGCGAGTCGATGAGCTTTTCCTGGGCCTCGCTGCCAAGCACGTCAATGCCGAGGGCTTTTACATGCGCCGTTATGTCCTGCTGGTCCTTCATGAACGATACGAACATGTTCTCGTTGGGCAGCTCCTCGTCGTAGCTCTTGGCAATAAAGCCGTTGAGCATGTAGTCGTGCTCGACGGTGGAGTGGGAGCGGATGCTTTCGAAGCCGCAGTGGTGGTTGGTGAAGACGAGACCGTCGGGAGAGACGACTATGCCCGAACAATAGCCTGAGAAGTTGACCACTGCCGACTTCAGCGAGTTGTCGCCACGGTAAAGGCTGTCGTAAGGCAGCTGGAAACCGTAGCCGCGCATTGTCTGGTAAACCTGCTGCGGCAGGTTGTAAAGCGTCCACATGCCCTCGTCGGCATGAGCCAAAGGCAGGAAGGCGAAAAGGTAAAAAGGTAAAATGATTAGGGCTTTCTTGATCATTTGTTGCATTTGTATTTATGGTTTTGTTTATGCGTGAAGCAGGCACATCTTGGAAGGTGGCTTTTCACTTCCTGAAGTGCTTTCCTATGACAGGCAGGCTCGACAACGGCAAGTCTTTCCTGACGACGTATGACAGGTAAAGCACGAGCAGCAAGGTGTTGAGCAACAGCGATTGCCACATAGCGAGGTGGGCGTTGCCAAGCGTCATAAGGATGAATATGCCGAGAGCCAGAAGCACGTATTTGCCAATGTCCTTCAGCGGATAGTTTATCGGATAATACTTTTGTCCAAAAAAGTAGCTTGCCACCATGCAAGTGCCGTAGGCCGCAAAGCCTGCCCATGCGCACGCCATGTAGCTGAAGCGCGGAATGAAAATGATGTCGATGGCAAGCAGTACCACGCAGCCCAAGCCCGAAAACCAGGCTCCCCAGATGGTGCGGTCGGTGAGCTTGTACCAGAAGCTCAGGTTGAAGTAGATGCCGAACATTATTTCCGCCGCCATCACTATTGGCACCACTTTCAATCCCTCCCAATAGGAGCGGGCCACCACATAGCGCAGAATGTCCATGTAACCGATTACGGCGAGATAGGCCAGCAGGGTGAAAATGACATAATACTTCATCACCTTGGCATAGGTGTTCTTCTTGTCGGCATCCTTGTTGCCAAACACGAACGGCTCGTAGGCAAAGCGGAAGGCCTGCGTTATGATGACCATTATCATGGCTATCTTTATTGTCGCACCATAAATGCCGAGCTGGGCATGAGCCTCGCTGATGGAGCCGTCGTAGAAGTAGGGGAAGATGAGCGTGGAGGCACTTTGGTTGAGCTGCCCGGCAATGCCAAGGATAAGCATAGGCCACGTGTATTTCAACATGCGCTTGCACAAAGCCTTGTCGAAGCCGAACGCCACACCCTTCATCTCCTTGCCCAACAACAATAATGTAAAAGCTGAGACGAACAGGTTGACGTAGAAGACAATTCCCACGTCGGGCGTGCCATCGGCGGCATAAAGACTGGGAATAAACACGTTGAAATGGGGCAAAATGAACAAAAACGTCCCCACGAGGCTCACGTTTATGAGGATATTGGCAAGCTTCAGGAACATGAACTTCCACGGCTTGTGCTTGTAGCGCAGGTAGTCGAACATTATTGCCGACCAAGCGTCAACCGCTACACACACTGCCATCGTGCCTATGTACCAAATGTGGTCGGCGTAGCCCATTGCCGTGGCAAGCGGCTTCAGGAAGATTATCACAAGCATGGAAAAAATCAATGCCACGGTGCCTACCATGCGCAATGCCGTGCTGTAAACCATTTTGGCGTTTTCACCCTCCTTGTTGGCAAAGCGGAAGAAGGTGGTCTCCATGCCAAACGTCAGGGCGATGATGAGGATGCCGATATAGGAATAAACATTGGTGATGACACCAAACTGTCCCCCGCTCGCCGCCCAGGCGTAGGTCTCGATAGGCACGAGCAGGTAGTTGACAAACCGCCCGGCAATCGAGCTTATGCCGTAGATGGCGGTGTCCTTGAGTAGTGATTTCAGGTTTGCCATGATTATCCGAAGAAAATGTACGCTATCGCTATTGCCGCTATCACGCCCGCAAGGTCAGCGAGCAGGCCGCAGGCTACGGCGTGGCGTGTGTATTTAATGTTTACCGAGCCGAAATAGACGGCGAGAATGTAGAACGTGGTGTCGGTGGAGCCTTGGAATATGCAGCTCAACCGTCCTACGAACGAGTCGGGACCATAGTTCTTCATCGCCTCAAGCATCAGGCCGCGAGCCCCGCTTCCCGACAGCGGCTTCATGAATGCAGTGGGCAACGCGCCCACAAAGTCAGTGTTCAGCCCGCATTGTTTCACCACCCACGCTATGCCGTCAATAAACAAGTCCATCGCACCCGACGCGCGGAAAACGCCCACGGCAACGAGTATGGCGACGAGATAAGGAATGATGCGCACCGCCACGTGGAAACCCTCTTTGGCTCCTTCGATGAAAGCGTCATAGACATTTATCCGCTTCATCAAGCCCGCCACGATGAACGCCACGATTATGCCGAGCAGTATGAGGTTGCCCGCCACAGAGGTGACGGTCGCCATTGTGTCCTTGTCCATGCTGCTGAAGCCCCACATTATGAGCCCGACAAAGGCGCACAGGCCGCCGAGTATGGCAAGCATCGACGGCTGCAAGATGTTGATGCGCTGCCAAAGGGCCGTTATTATGATGCCGAAAAGTGTTGCCACCGTCGTGGCAAGGAGGATGGGAATGAATACGTCGGTGGGCGTGGCGGCACCGTAGGATGAGCGGAAGGCAAGGATGGTGGTGGGAATGATGGTCAGGCCCGACGTGTTCATAACGAGGAACATTATCATCGGGTTCGTGGCCGTGTCTTTCTTCGGATTGAGCTCCTGCATCTGCTGCATTGCCTTGAGACCCGTAGGCGTGGCGGCATTGTCAAGGCCGAGCATGTTGGAGGCAATGTTCATGAAGATTGAGCCCATTGCCGGGTGGTTCTTCGGGATGTCGGGAAAAAGCTTGGTGAAGATGGGGCTGAGGACACGGGCCAGCACATTCACCGCTCCCGCCTTTTCGCCAATCTTCATTATGCCGAGCCAGAGTGCGAGCACGCCCGTAAGTCCGAGCGAAGTCTCGAACGCTGTCTTTGAGGTATCGAAAGTAGAATCCACAATCTTCTGGAAGATTGTGGTGTCGCCCATGCAAAGCTGCACGGCCCCAAAGCCGAACGCTATGAGAAAGAAGGCAATCCAAATGTAATTCAGTACCATAACGGATGCAAAGGTACTGAATTACTTTGAACTTTTAACTTATAAAACCAAACTTTGTGTTTGGTTTTCTTATCCATTGGTTAGAATTGAAGATTTTTCCGCAGCACGCATTTGTCTGCCTCGTATTTCTTGTCCACCACGAGCAGCATCATCGGCTGCGTAGTGTAAGAAAGACCTTTCTCGCCAATCTTCACGCTGTACTCCATAGTCATGGTGTCGCCGTTGCGCGTTAGCTTGCCGGGGATGATGGTTGTCTCGTTGTTGGTCTCTGGCAGCACGATGCCAATGACGAACTGGCGCGAGAAGTCAATCCTTGTGGGCATTCCGCCCTTGCCCATGACAGCTGCGACGCCATAAAGCTTGCCAAATTCCTCCAGCGTTGTGCACAATGGGTTCGACGGTATTGTCGCGTCGTTGTGGAAGAAATAGTTGTGGGCCACCTCGTATGGGATGTTGCCGTCATTTCGTTGCGTGGCGCAAGATGACAGACATGCCACGAATGCCACTGCCAACATTGCCAGAACACTTTTTATTTTCATTGTCTTCATTATTATTTGTTGATGTTTATCCTAAATCCCAAATTGAGGCTGAAGCTCGTCGGGTGGTCCTTATAAATGTTGACTACGGGCGAATGGTTGTCGAAATAGTGGGTAACGCCGGGCTCAACGTAAACGCTCACGCCAGGCGTGAAGTTGTAAGCCCCGCCAACGGCGGCCTTCACCGAGAACTGCGGACGGCTCTCGCTCACTTTCTCACTTTCATAGTCCTTGTTGCCCACCGACCCCTTTACGAGTTTCTCAACCTCGCCGCCAGCCGTAACATATAGCTCTGCCTTGCGTCCACGCACCACCGAGTAGCTTGCTGTGAGGGGCACGCCCACATAGTGTAGCTTCTGCGTGCGCGTAGACTGCCCCTCTGACGTGAAATCGGTGGAGAGGTAGCTGTAGGTTACGCCTGTCTGAAGCCCCCATCTGTTGCCCAGCCTGTAGCTCACGCTCACGCCCACCTTTATCGGTTGTTTGTGGTGGGCTTTCGGTTTCTCTTGTGGCCCGTTGTATAAACGGTTGGTCTCCGAAGTCGCCATGTCGGCGGGATACATTCCATAGACAGGTGCGTCCGACATCACCATCGGCATTGCCTGATTGTCGCCCGAACCGTTGGCGGTGCCTCCATAGTAAGCCGTCAGCGACAACGCGGAGCCATCCTTGTGATGCCAGTCGGCTTCGCCATATTGCGGTAAAGGCTCATCATATCGGCGCGAAGACTTTTCCTTTTCGTTGTTCACACGTTTTTCGTTGGTCTGGCTTGCAGCCTTGCCTGTCGTTTCCGCCTTGTCCTTTTCTTCTCCTTGAGGCTGCGCCACTGCCATTGCGGTTTCGGCGTCAGTCGTTTGAGCCGTTAGCGGTAGGCCGTCATGGCGCAAAGGCGAAAGCCCTGCGGTGGTAGCGGCTTGCGAGGTTGTCAGCACGGGTTGCGATACCGATGGAATGGGCGTTTTTTGCGGTTTTGGCGAAACAGGTGTCTCGTTCTCCACAGTTTCGGCAACTGGCTTTTCTGGCAAGGCCTTCCACACTATCGGCAAGGCAATGAGCAAGGCGACGGCGGCAGCCGCAACCCAGCGGTAACGCCACAAGGGAACAGTCCGAGCCTTCTTAGGAGTGGCAACCGACAAGCCACGGCGCGCCATCTCCGCCTTGATGTCGTCGAGCAAGCCGTCGGGGGCTTTCGCCTCGCGGCCAGCCATCAGCCTTTGTATGTCTTTTGTCCAGTCGTCTTTCATCTCAAATCCTCCTTTCCCTCTTTCTTTCTTAACAATCGTGCCAGCATCGTTTTCGCCCTATGATACTGCGATGCCGACGTGTCTGGCTTTATGCCAAGCATCTTTCCAATCTCCTTGTGGCTCTTGCCCTCAATGGCAAACAAGTTGAAAACCGTGCGGTAGCCATCGGGCAGCCGTGCCAACGCCTCGTCAACGTTCTCCGCCGTCAACCCCGACGTGTCCGGCTCTTCGTCGGCAATGTCGGGCGGCTCCTCGTCAGTGTCCACAAAGCGCATTTTCTTTTTGCCGCGCAAAAACATCAACGCCTCGTTCACCACGATGCGCGTCATCCATGCCTTGAGCGAGCCTTTGCCACGATAGAGGAACGTGCCGATGGTGGTGAAGATTTTTATGAATGCCTCCTGCAGCACGTCGCGCAGGTCTTCCTGCTGCGGTACATAGCGAACGCAAACGCCGGCAAGATAGCCGGCGAAAGAAGAGTACAGCACATCCATAGCGCGAGAATCGCCCCGCGCGAACAAGTTCACGATGTGCTGCTCTTTGTCCATGTCATTCCCTCGTCTTGTATTTAAACTTCAAGCTCTTCTCGCCAGAGAACGACATCCACTTTAGTGTCAGGTCCTTGTATTCGCCTTTGGTGTCGGGCATCTTGTCGAGGCGGAAGGCGATTATGCCGTCGCCCACAGTGCCCTTCACGTCGCCGTTGGCGTTGTGGCGCAACTCAACAGTGTTGTCGCCCGTACGCACGAGGTTGAGCGAATGCACCACGTCGGCAAAGCCAAAGTAAGTGCGGAAGCGCAGCGTGAGGTAGCCGTCCTCGCACACCGTCTCCCAGCTGTTCACAATCTCCACGGGGTCATTGCCGTAAGTTTTGTCCATGTCGGTAGCCACCGGAGCCATTGGCTTAGTGCGTATGGAGTCCAAAATCATGACGTTGGCGGAGCGGCCATAATGGGCCGACGCACTGTCGGAATATTGGAAGAAAATGCGCGCACGCACTTCCTTGCCGCCAAACGGAGCTTCCTTGATGTTGATGGGGAAAAGGGCCACCGAGTCGTTGAGCTGCATGTAAAACTGCCCGGTCGTGGGGTTAGTCCTGCAAGTCACAATCGCCTCCGTCGCTGTCGAGTTAGGTGGCGGACAGGGGCCAATCCATTCATCGTCATCGTCGTCGCACGAGGCCACTGTCAAAGCCGTGAACGCCACAACAATTACAAGCGTAAGAATTTTGAAAATGTTTTTCATGTTCTTTCCTTTCTTTTGTTTTCTACCAATGAAATGCAGGAAAGACAGAAATCTTGCACCAAGTGCTAAAAATTTTGCTTTAGCTCCTCCAAGTTGTTGGCCACACGGATGCAGTCGGACCAGTTGCCGCGTACGAAGCCTTTCTGCCGAAGGTCGTCAAGCATGGCGATGAGCTTGTCCCAAAAGCCCTTCATATTATAAAGCACGACCATCTTTGAGTGGTAGCCGATGTTGTTGGAGGCGGCGACGGAGAATACCTCGTCGAGCGTGCCAATGCCGCCTGGCAAGGCAACGCACACGTCGGCATGGGCAAGCATGAGATCTTTGCGGTCGCTGAGGTTGTCGCACGGTATCTCGACATCACAAATGTCAGCCCGCCGACTGCTCTTTGCCAATATCTGGGGGACAACGCCTATAATGAAGCCGCCCGCCTTGTGTACGGCATCGCCAACGATTTTCATCAGCCCACGATCCATGCCACCATAGACAAGCGTGTGGCCGTTCTCGCCCATCCACTGCCCCAGCTCTTCGGTCAGAGTTAGGAAGTCGGGGTCAATATTGCTGTTTGCTGAACAAAACACCGCTATCTTCATGGCTTTCTACAATCTAATGTTTCGCTCGTTGCCCGGCAGTGTGAGGGCTTCGGGATGCTCCTTGACGAAGCTGTTGATGTGGCGCACGCGCTTCTCCTCGAAAATCTCGTCAACGTCAATCAGTATGCCGCTTTCCTCCACATCGCCGAACTCATAGTTTATGGCGGTGCCGAAGAACTTCATCGTCGGCGAAAGGTTCATGTAGGCGTTCACGAGGGGTGGGATGTTATAGCCCAAGTTGCGCACCTCGCGGTTGAGTATGCGGTAGTCTTTCTTGAAGTCCTCCTCGTTGAAAATTTGGGCAAGCTCGTTGTCAGGAGTCTCCGTTTTCAGCGGTTTCATCGGTGTTATGAGGCCGTCCTTGTCGCCGAAATGCTTGCGCAGGAAGTAGAGTATCATGTCGCGTCCGCGCTTCGAGAACGACGGGTACATGGTCATCTTGCCGAAGAAATATTTGCAGTCGGGGTTGAGCACCGTCAATGCCCCGAGGCCGTCCCAAAGGTTGTCGAGGGCGAAAATCGACTTGGTGTTCTTCCTCACGTTCTGGTATTCGAGCGAGACGAACGAGCGGCCAAGCTCCACGGTGAGCGGCGCGTAGTCGCGCATGAACTCGTCGGAGAAGCGGAACATGTGGCCTGTGGCGAGTATCGGCTGCCCGTCGGCATCTATTTTCCAGTCGCGCCCGAAGAGGTAGCGGTAACCGCCTATTATCTCCTCCTCCTCCGGGTTCCATACTATGAGCTGGCGGCAGCCGTTGTCCATAGTGTCGAACTCGTCTATGTCAACAGCCTTGCCCGTGCCGCCTCCCGCCGAACGGAAAGCAATCTCGCGCAGACGGCCTATCTCCCTCATTACGTTGGGGCTGTCCTTTGCCGTCACGACGTAGATTTCGTTGTTGCTCTTGTTGGTGGTGCGCAGCTCACGCTCTGGCGTAAGCTCGCTTTTCAGCAGAGCCTTGCTGACTGGTTCAATGATTTTCTCTTCCATTGCTTGAGATCATTATTCGTTGTGGTCACTCGGCTTTAAGCGCAGCCGGGCCAGCTTGTTCATATACTTTGTCTTCCACGAAAATCGCCCATTCCATCGGTGTTTTCGAGTGGTCGAAGGTTTGCCAGGGTATGGGCTTGCCGATGACTATGCGGAAGTTCTTGCCAATGTTCTTGTACATCTCGTCAACCAGAGTTATCATGGCAATGTTCACTTTCAGCCCCAGTCTCTTTTGCCATTTGGCTATGCGGTAGAAGCGTTTTGAGTTGTGGCCGCTGAAATAGATTGGCACCACGTCGCGGTGGTACTGGCGGCTTTTCGCCACAAAGGTCTTCTTCCACGGGATGTCGTGAATGCGTCCGTTGATGTAGCGCGAGTTCAGTCCCGCCGGGAACATTATGATGTGGTTGTCGCTCCTGAACGCCGACTCCACCGCCTCCGGGAAGCTGCGCCCCTGCTTGCCCGTCTTGTTGATGCCCACGCACACGGGCTTCAAGCCGGGCAGGAATAGCAACAGGTCGTTGACGAGATAGCGGAACTTGCCATCGTAGTGCTTGCCGATGATGGAGCCGAGGCAAACGCCGTCTTGTCCGCCGAGGGGGTGATTGGAGACGAAGATGTATTGCTTGCCGTCGTCCTTGGGCGGTAGGTTCTCCTTGCCCTCAATGGTGATGTGCATCCGAAGGTACTTCACGCACTCCACGAGCCACTCGGTGCCCTCCTGGTTGCGGTGCTCCCACAGAAAGGCGTTCACCTGGTCCTCGTGGATGAGGCGGCGCAGCCAACCGATGACGAAGCGCGGCACCCACCGTGCCTTGCTTCCCATCTTGCTGCGGAGCACCTTTTCTATGTCTATGGTTTTCTCTATGCTTTCGCCCATATAGTTCATTATACTAACCGCTTGCAAAAATAACACTTCTTTTTCACAATCTTTCAAATTATTATAAAAAAATAGAGAAAAAGCGAAAAATGGCAGTGTGGGCTGTGTTGCGCAAGCTGCAAATCATAGAGAAGGTCAAATAAAATGACACAAAACAGGGGTCAGAAAAATAGGGCAAGGAGATGTTAAATCCTTTAACGATTGCTTGTTCACTCCCCTTGGGCGAAGTGTCGCAACCATCTCTGCGGCGCGAAGGTGTCTGCTTTACGTCGTAAAGGTGACTCGTTGGCGGCGCGAAGAAGGCATCTTCGCGGCGTAAAGCAGGGAGCTTGGCGGCGTAATGAAGGAACCGAAAAGTATGGCAGAAAACCGTTTTGTTGTAAACGTCAGATTATCAATAGGTTGCAAACTTGCGTGAGAATCGCGTATTTGCGGCCAAACCACTGCTTCGTGAGCTACACGCCAGCCACAGAGGGGGTGTTGTAAAAACATTTCGCAATGCAGGCAGCGCAAGGCACGTGTATGAAGCTTTGTCCTCATGGGAAAGCCATTTTTCATGGCAAGTCAACAAAACACATTTTATTTTGAAAAAAGTGGGGGAAAGTGGTGCAAAGTGGGGAATTATTCGTAACTTTGAGGCCAGATTTACATTTAAGAGGTATAGAATGCGCTTTTTGGGCAACATAGAAGCCAAGATTGACGCCAAGGGCAGGGCATTTCTGCCGGCACAATTCCGCAAGGTGCTTGCCGCATCGGGCGAGGAGGCTCTTGTGCTGCGCCAGGATGTCTTCGAGAACCTACTGGTGCTATATCCCGAAAGCGTGTGGAACCGGCTCATGGACGACATGCGCTCCCGCCTCTCACGGTGGAATCGCCGTGAGCAGATGGCATACCGCACGTTCGTGAGCAGCGTGGTGGAACTGGCCATCGACGGCAATGGGCGTATACTCATCCCCCGCAACTTCCTTGAGCCAGCGGGCATCAAGCAGTCGATACGCTTCGTGGGCATGGGCGACACGATAGAGATATGGCCTGCCAACCAACTGGAGCTTATGGACAAGACCGAGTTTGGCAACGTCCTGGAAGGCATAATGAAGGAGGAGGAAAAATCATGACAGCCACCACAGCCGGCACCTACCACGTGCCTGTGCTCCTGAAGGAGAGCATCGACGGCCTCAACGTCAAGCCCGACGGCATCTACGTAGATGCCACGTTCGGCGGTGGCGGACACTCCCGCGAGATTATGCGGCGGCTCGGCAAGGGCGGCAGGCTCTTCTGCTTCGACCAGGATGCCGACGCAATGAAGAATATCGGCCCTTCCTCTACAGGGTTGGGGGAGAGGCTGCTCATCCTCTCCAATTTCCGCTACCTGTCCAACTGGATGCGCTACTATGGCGTTGAGCACATCGACGGGCTGATAGCCGACCTCGGCGTGTCGAGCCACCACTTTGACGATGCTGAGCGCGGCTTCTCGTTTCGCTTCGACGCGCCGTTGGACATGCGCATGAACAAGCAGGGAGGAAAGACCGCAGCCGACATTGTGAACAACGACAGCGAGGAGGCGTTGGCAGACATACTCTACCTCTACGGCGAGTTGAAGCAGTCGCGGCGCATTGCGGCTGCAATGGTGAGGGCGCGTCAGCAGCGACCCATACTCACCACGCAAGACCTGCTCGCCGTGGTGGAGCCGTTCTTCAAGCGGGAGCGTGAGAAGAAGGACATGGCGCGCCTTTTCCAGGCATTGCGCATAGCCGTGAACCACGAAATGACCGCCTTGCGCGAGATGCTCGCCTCGGCAACTGGGCTGCTCGCCTCAGGCGGGCGGTTGAGCGTGATAACCTACCACTCGCTCGAAGACCGCATGGTGAAAAACGTCATGAAGACTGGCAACCCCGAGGGGAAAGCCGTGGAAGACCCCATATACGGCAAGCTGGAAAGCCCCTACAGGCTCGTCAACAACAAGGTGATAGTGCCGTCGGCC
>CAZTUD010000057.1:0-13223 GCA_964616945.1 uncultured Prevotella sp.
CTGCCTTTTCATACCGTTATTGTAAACTCGTATTCTGCGATTTGGCTAATGCTCCACGTCCCATTGTATGGGAACGTTCTTCAGTATGATTAACCCTTTGTCGTTGTAGCTTGTGCTGACACCAATCTGCAACTGCCGGATGGTTGTCGCAGTGCGCTTAACATCGATGAAAGCAGCCGTTTCTTTAAGGGGTATCTTCATATAAACCCCTTCGGTAACATCATACGGAGACCAACCTGCCGTTCCATGGGGCTTGTAAGTGTTGCCGTCCTGGTCAATCATCAATGCGGGAAGCTCTGAATTGCAGCCGAATTTTATAGAAGTGAGATTGGAAATCATCTTCACTTGGAATACAAGGTTCACCTCGCCATAGTTGGTTGAGGTCGACTTGCCATACACTCCCACCAGCTGGATGTCCACGATGCCTGGCAACGGATTGCGAATTGTTCCGCCACCCTTGACAGGCACTTCTGCCCCTTTCGGCTTCAATGGTGATGTTGTAGTTGTTGATGACGATGGCGAACTCGTTCCTGTAACTGTCTCAACGCCTTTCTTTACTTTCTTGAGCAGTCCGCCCAAGCCTTGCGCCTGTGTCTCTACCATGCCAAAGGCAAGCATGGCAGCGCATAGCAATAAACTCTTTCTTGTTCTCATATTGTTGGAATTGTTGGTGAATTATATTTGCAAAGTTAGGCCATGAACCCTTTGTCTGCAAGTTCATACGGTCAAATATGCCCATTGGTGCGAAGGAATTTACCGATTGATTGCTTATTTTACCGATTGGTGCCTTTTCATCGGTTGCCAAGTTCTGTAAATCCATTTTATTTTGTAATTTTGCATCCGAATTTAACGAACAGACTACAACAAACATCAATCATGGATGCAGGATTCGACGTGCGGCTGAGGGATTTCTCATGCGGGCTTTTCTTCATGTTCCAAATTCTCGGCACGACGGCATTGTACATAAAGGGACGGCGCCATCGCTTGCAACGTTCGGCTTTTCATTTCATGCTTTATCTGCTCGCCATCAGCCTGTTTGAGTTCTATGTGTTCTTCATTGACAATTTCCTTGGAGACTTAGAGACACCGCTGACAGACATATTGCAAATGTCGGTTGTCCCGCTTGCCTTATTGTTCCTTTACAGGCTTACCCATTCGGGCAATATGGGGCTGTTGCCGTCTTTCCTGAACGTCGCACCTTATTATATAGCACTTACTATTTATGCCATCCATCCTTCGGACATTATATATGCAGGGATAATGGCGGTGGCACTGATTCATTCAATATCAATAATAGCCTATGGTTTCATTGCTGTCAGAAACTTCAACAAGCGGCTTGTCGCAAACTTCTCGTCGGACGACAATCTTTCGCTGAGATGGATGTGGCTGTTTCTTTTGCTATATGTGGCACTTGCCATCACTTGGTTCGTCGCCACACAATCAAGTTCGGAGATTGCGGCAGCGGTTTATAATGTGATGTGCTCTATCATTCTTGGATTGTTGTGCTACTTCGTCTATCGCCAAGAGGACATGCTGGAGATTTTAGAGGCAAACAAGAACTTGGGACAAACTGACGGAAATGACACACCCACATACAAATCTCCTAACTATAATTTTGCGGATAATGTCGAGAAAGTGTTCAGCGAACGCCACATCTATCTTGACCCATCCTTGAATATCAACGGACTGGCACGAGAATTGGGAACGAACCGCACATATATCTCAAACTTCCTCAACCAACAGATGCGTACTACATTTTATGAGTATGTAAACCATTGGAGGGTTAAGCGGGCAAAAGAACTGCTCGCAGAGTCGGAGCTGACCCTTGAGCAAATAGCAGAGAAGTCAGGGTTCAACTCTTTGAGCAGTTTCAGGCGGTATTTCACCAAGGCTGTCGGCATGACTCCATCAAAATACCGCAAGGCAAGATAGGGTTTATTCGCCAACTTTGTCAAAAGCTTCTTTGGCTTCCCTTGATGCCTTTTCGGCATTGCGGAAGTCATTGCGGCCTTTTGTAGTTATGGCTATCGACTTCAATGCGGCCATATCCTCAGCATTCCAAGGCTGCAATCTGAGGTGGGCATTAAACTCCAACTTCGTCCCCTTTGAATATAGGTCGTCATGCGGAGTGGCATTGTCAGGAACCGTATTCAAGTTGACGGCATAACATGCTTCCCCGTCTTCTGTGAAGAGAATGATTCCCAGCTCGGAAAAATGGACTACTCCTTTGTTGGGCATATATGATCCATCGGACAGCAACTCGCCCTCGCCGACAAGCCTGATTGTCCCGTTCTTGCTCACTTCCTCTATCTTCAAAGATTGTAACAAGCTGATGTGAATGTTCTTTGCGACCTCCGTAGGAATTTCGTTGCCAACAATTTTCTTTCCGGCAATTTTTATTTTCTCCTCAAAAGCCTTGCTTTGGGCTATGCCGTTGACAAGCACTTTGGCAGCCTCCTCACTGTCAGACGACTTTGCCATCTTTTCGCGGAGCTCTCCTTCCTGCTTGTGATTCTCCATTACTATTGAAGGCAACTCGCCAAGTATTCCATCCTTGGGTAGCTTTTCCTTGCCACATGCAGCCAAAAGCACGATTGCGCCAGCTGCCAAAACCAATTTTGCATTCATTGTTGTCGATTTATGTTTAAACGTAGAATTTCCGCAAATATAGGCAGCTTTTTTCTATGGGGCAAGGGCAAGGAATAAATTGTACTCATTGACGTATTTCTTTTTACTTTTTGGTTCCGTCTTTATTGAATGAACAAGTTACGCGATGCCATTGCACCGAAAAAACGCAAAAATGTGCAATGTTTGGGCAAAATTGCCTAAATTTGCAAAAACTATCACAAGCGATGAGCGAGCAAGATATCATAAAGGGACTGAGGGAGGACTCCAGCGAATGCTTCCGACTGCTGTATGACAGATGGGTGTCCGTGCTTTACCATTATGTCTTGAGCCTGATAAAATCGGAGGCTGCGGCGCAGGATGTCGTGCAAGACACTTTTGTTAAATTGTGGGAGCGTCGGAAGTCTCTCGACCCCGCCCATTCGGTGAAGGCTTATCTGTTCACCATCTCCTATCACGATGTCGTGTCCGAATTCCGGCGGCAGGCACGCAATCCGGCAATGATGGATTTCGTGGCATGGCGCAATGCCGCAGGCTCGTCCGACAGTGCCGACACGCGGCTGAACTTCGACGAATTTTGCGACAGGCTTGGCAAGGCAAAGGCAAAGCTCACACCGCGCCAGCGGGAAATATTCGAACTGAGGAACGAGTTCGACCTCAAGCCGCGCGAAATAGAGGAGCGGCTTGGGCTGAGCAACCAAACAGTGCGCAACCAGCTCGCTACAGCTGTGCGCATTGTAAGAAAAGAGCTGGGTGACTACGCCATGTTCGCTGCTGTAATCTTATATATAAAATATCTCTTGACTTACAATAACTTTCTTTAAGCGTTACAAAATGAGCCGTTCGCCATATATAATATAAAGTACAACTATGACAGATAACCAATATAGCCTCATAAAAAAGTACGCCGACGGAAAGCTTACACGCCAGGAGCTTGACACCATGCGCAAGCTGCTCGACAGCACCGGCGACGTTGCCCTCAAGCCCGTCATGCAAAGCATTATGGATGCCCAGCAAGACGCGTCTCCCATCGACACTGCCTTGAAAGACAAGATGTTCAACAACATCATAGTGAAAACAAGCCCTAAGATGCCAGCCAACGGCAACATGCAGCCAGAAACAGCGGGCAAAGCACGCACCATAAGGCTGTTGTGGATAGCGGCGGCCGTCATCGCACTGTGTGTGATAGGCGGTGCCGCCGTGTGGTACAGGCAATACACCAAGGTAACGCCGCCCGTAATAACAGCCGAAGTGAAAAGTGCCATTGAGAGAAGCAAGGCCACCGACTTGGACGAGGTAATTGTAACCCGCCTGCAAGGCTCAAGCAACAAAGCCATTGCACGACAACTTGAAAAATATTGCAACGATGCTGCGGTGGTTGAAAAACTTTCCGAGGCAACTCAAGTGTCGACCCATACCGACAAGGAAGGCTGGGTGACTCTCGACGACGGCACGCTCGTCCATCTCAACAGCGACAGCCGCATATTCTTCCCCGAGCATTTCGGCCGTGGCAGCCGCAATGTCATTCTCGACGGCGAAGCCTATTTCATGGTCGCCACCGACCACAGCCGCCCGTTCATAGTGCATACCGCCCACGGCGATGTCAAGGAATACGGCACCGAGTTCAACGTCAGCGCACGCAAGGGCGCGGATGCCGCCGAAGTGGTGCTTGTGGGCGGAAGCATCGGTGTTACGCCCGCTGGCGGACAGGAGAAAATGATGCAACCAGGAATGCTCTGCCGCATGTCGGCCACGGAATGCGCCCTTTCGCTTACCGACACCGAGCCTTACCGCGCGTGGAACACGGGCAAAGTGGAGTTTCACGACTGGACGCTCGAACGCCTCATGCGCATTGTTTGCCGTTGGTATGGCTGCAAGGCCGAGTTTGCCGCCGACAGCCTGAAAACAGAGCGGCTTTCGGGAATGTTCGATCGCTACGACAGCCCCGCCACCACGCTCCAGGCCCTACAGACAGCCGTCGGGCTGCGTTTCGAGTCCGAAGGCGGCACCATAACCATTGCGCCATAACCACGCCCCAAAAACATTACGGCGTAATCGCGTTGTCTTTACGCCGTAATCATCTCGCCTTTACGTCGTAATCGCATTGTCCTTACGCCGTAATCATCTCGCCTTTACGCCGTAATCGCATTGCCTTTACGCCGTAATCGTAAAGCCTATAAAACTTTTTTTGAAAAAGCTTCTTTTTCTTTGGTACAAAATGGCGCTTTCCACCTATTATTAATATAGTCCAATGGACAATCACACAATCTATAATAGGAAACGCAATTTTTAACTAACAACAGCATGAGAAAGAAAGAGAAACCCAAGCTTGCCCGTTTACGGATGCTGCTATTGGCATTCATGCTCCTGCTTGCAGGCAGCGCACACGCCTTGACACCCTCTGCAACGGAAGTAACCATCAACTTCAAGTCGGCCAAAGTGGAAAACGTGTTGAGGGAAATCCAAAAGCAGTCGGGTCTTAACGTGGTTTACAAAGCCTCTCTCGCAGAGCAATGGCCCGCAATCACCATCCGCGCCACCCGCAAGCCGGCAATCGACGTGGTCGGCCAAGTGGCCAAGCTCGTGGGCTGCGACTATGCCCTGAGCGGCAACATCGTGACCCTGACCGCCAAGAAAGCGCACCAAGACCGCAAGCCAAGCCACATTTTCGGCACGGTGACCGACTCTGAGGGCGAGCCCCTGATTGGTGTCACCATCCGCACCAACGAGCCCGACGTGATGGGCGTCAGCGACGCTAACGGCGATTTCAACATCGCCATTCCCGCCGGCAAGCACGTAAGTAGCGTAACCTTTACGTATGTCGGCATGAAGCCTACAACCGTGGCATACGACGGAGAAAGGATAAACGCCCGGCTCGGACAGGACAACACGATAGACGACGTGGTGGTGAACGGCATCTTTGAACGCCGCAAGGAGAGTTTCACCGGAGCCACAACCGTGGTGACCCACGACGAGCTTATGCGCAACGGCAGCCAAAACCTGTTGCAAAACCTGAAAAACATTGACCCGGCGTTCAAAATAGTTGACAACATTGACTTGGGCTCCGACCCCAACACCATGCCCACGGTGCAAATGCGCGGGCAACAGTCGATGGCCGACATCGGCGGCACCTACAACGGCAACCCCAACCAGCCGCTTTTCATACTTGACGGCTTCGAGACCGACATGACCACCGTCTATGACCTCGACATGAACCGCGTGGAAACCGTGGTGCTGCTCAAGGACGCTGCCGCAAAAGCCATCTACGGCAGCAAGGCAGCCAACGGCGTGGTCGTCATTGAGACGCGCAAGCCAGAGGCGGGCAAGCTGAGAATTACCTACAAAGGCGACCTCAACCTGACCGTGCCCGACCTCACGGGCTACAACCTTTGCAACGCAATGGAAAAATACGATGTCGACAAAACCTTCGGCATCTACAGCGATCCTTGGTTCTGGGAGCAATACTTGAACAAGAACATGGCCGAGATTGCCCGTGGCGTTGACACCGACTGGCTTGCCCAACCACTCCGCACGGGCGTGGGCCACCGCCACTCAATATACATGGAGGGAGGCGACGACCGCATGAAGTATGGCGTCGACCTGCTGTTCAACGACATTCAGGGCGTGATGAAAGGCTCCGACCGAAAGACTTTCACAGGAGGCTTCACCCTCAGCTACCGTTACAAGAACCTGCTGTTCAGGGATCAGTTCAACGCCAGCCTCAACCGCTCCGACGACTCTCCCTACGGCTCGTTCTCCGAATATGTGGAACTAAACCCCTATTGGAGCCCCTACGACGAGAACGGCGACATAAAGCAGATTGCTGGCTCGACAGGAGGCGGTGGCATAATAGGCGTCACCAAGGGTAACCCGCTGTGGAATGCCACCATAGGCACGAAGAACTACAGCAAGTACACCAGCCTTACAAACAACTTTTACATTGAGTGGCAGCTTTTGGAGCATCTCAAACTCACTGGGCGGCTCGGACTGACGAAGAACATTAGCCGCCGCGACGACTTTTATCCCGCCTCACACACGCGCTTCCTCAGCTACAGCGACTCGCGCTTCTTCGAGAAAGGCTCTTACACAAAGACCAACGGCGAAAGCAGCAGCGTGAACGCCGACATCACGGCAAGCTACTCGCTCCTCACTGGGCTGCACCAGCTGTATGTGAACGCCGGCTGGAGCATAAACCAGCAACAAAGCGAAAGCGTGACTTTCACCGAGGTTGGCTACCCCAACGAGCGTACCGACTTCATAACCTCCGGGCTTGGCTTCACCGACAACTACAGGCCCACGGGGTATGAGAACAAAAGCAGGGAGATAGGCTTGCTCATGGCCCTCAACTACAGTTTCGACGACCGTTATCTGGCCGACCTGTCGCTTCGCGGCAACGGCTCGTCGCGCTTCGGCAAGGACAACCACTGGGGATCGTTCTGGTCGGCGGGCATTGGCTGGAACCTCCACAAGGAGCATTTCATGCGCGATGCCAAGTGGCTCAGGCAGTTCAAGCTTCGCGCCTCAACCGGCTATACGGGATCGCAAAACTTCAGTCCCTACCAGGCTCTCGCCACATTTGCCTACTATCAGGACCGCGCATACGACAACTGGATTGGCTCATATCTGAAAGCTTTGCCAAACGACGACCTGAAATGGCAGAAGACGCGCGACTGGAACGTGGGCTTCGACCTCAACATCCTCGGCAGGTTCACACTCCGCTACGACTATTATGTGCAGAAAACCACCGACCAGCTGCTGTCGCTCACCATTCCGCCGTCGATGGGCTTCACGTCGTACAAGGAAAACCTCGGAAGCACCGAAAACCGAGGCATGGAACTCAAGGCCAACGTCAACATCCTGCTTGATCCGACCAACGACCGCTATCTCTCGGCCAACTTCTCAATAGGACACAATAAGAACAAGCTGAAGAAAATATCCAACGCCCTGCGCGCCTACAACGACGAAGTGGACAAAGAGCTTGCCGAAGGCGAGTCGAACCGCCCGCAGGTGCATTACATCGAGGGCGAGTCGATGAACTCAATCTGGGCCGTGCGCTCACTGGGCATTGACCCGGCCACGGGCGAGGAGATTTTCCTGACAAAAGACGGCAAGCTCACCACCGAGTGGGACTCAAAGGACCAAGTGGTGTGCGGCGACGCCATGCCGAAGGCATCGGGAAGCTTCGGACTGAACCTTGACATACGCGGCTGGTTCCTCAACACTTCCTTTTATTACCAGCTTGGCGGCCAGACTTACAACCAGACGCTTGTTGACCGTGTGGAAAACGCCAACGTGTCGCTCAATGTTGACAAGCGCATTTACGATTCTGTTTGGCGGCAGCCAGGCGACAAAGTGAGCTTCGCCTACCATGCGGGCAAAACCACCAAGCCAAGCTCGCGCTTCGTGCAGGATCTCGACGAGCTGCGCTTGTCAACCCTCAACATGGGCTATGACTTCCGCCACCAGCAGTTCGTGCGCCGATGGGGGCTGGAAAGATTGAAAGTGAGCTTCTACATGGACGACGTGTTCCGCCTGTCGACCGTTAAAAGGGAAATGGGTCTTACGTATCCGTTCTCGCGCACATATTCCATTTCTGTGCAAGCCACATTCTGAACCGTATAATCTTAGTTCAAACAATGACGCAAATGAAAACAACAAACATATTAAAGACAGCGGCGTTGCTGCCATTGGCGGCGTTGCTGCTGTGCGCCTCCTGCAACGACTGGCTCGACGTGAGCCCGCAATCGGAGGTGAAATACGACGACATGTTCAGCACCAAGGACGGTTTCCGCGACCAGCTCACCGGCATTTACACCGCAATGTGCGACGAGAGCCTGTATGGGGCGCATCTCACATACGGCATGGTGGACGCAATGGGGCAACAATATGTATGGACGCAGGAGGCTGGAAACTATTATCACTTCTGGCGATTTGAATACAGCAACTCCACATGCGAGAGCATTATCAGCGCGGTGTGGAGCGAAATGTACAACACCATTGCCAACATCAACATCCTGCTGCAGGGCATCGACGAGCATCGCGGGGTGCTGGCTGACGCCGACGAAAAGATTTATGAGGGTGAGTGCTACGGGCTGCGGGCCATGCTCCACTTCGACCTTCTCAGGCTTTTCGGCAAAAGCGTGGCGGCTGGCGGCAGCGACAAAGCCATTCCCTACGTGGAAAGCATATCGAAGCAGGTGACACCACTCTCTACGGTACAAGAAGTGCTTGACAAGTGCACCAGCGACCTTGAACGGGCTTCGACGCTACTTGCCGACGACCCCATGCGCACAGGCGACGACCCCACGACAATGCAGGGCACAAGGGAATGGAGGTTCAACTATTATGCCGCGCGTGCGTTGCTCGCCCGTGTCAGCCTATACAAGGGCGACAAAACGGCCGCCTTGAAATATGCCCAAGAAGTGATTGACTCGGACAAATTTCCGTGGGTGGAAAGCGACAAGGTTACAACCACCACGCGCGAGGAGCGCGACGGACTGTTCAAAAGCGAATGCATATTCACACTGAACAACCGCTCGCTGACCGACCTCACGGAAAAATATTTGCGCGAAAGCACGTCAAACTCGGTGGGCAACCTGCTCGTAACATCGCCCGAAGTGAGGGACGAGATTTTCGAGACCACCACCTACGGCTTCGACTGGCGCAGCAACTACCTGTTCGAGCAAATGAACGGCAACTATTATGGAAGTACGAAACTATGGCAGGTGAACAGCGAGACCAACAACCGCCAACCGCTGATGCGCGTCAGCGAAATGTGGCTCATTGCGGCCGAGTGCGCGGGCACTACGGAGGAGGCCCTGCAATATCTCAATACGCTGCGCCATCATCGCGGATTTGACGAAAGCTCCGACTTGACAGCCGCCGACGCGGACGGCTCCATGCTCGACGAACACATTGGGCGTGAATACCGAAAGGAGTTCATTGGCGAGGGGCAATGGTTTTTCTATTGCAAGCGCATGAACCGCGCGACGGTACCCGACGCGACGATGCCTTTCAGCCGCGACTTCTATGTTTTGCCGATGCCCGACCAGGAAAAGGACTACGGAGGGCGATAACCAACATGGACTACTTAAAGAATTTCACGACATGAAAAAGAAAAACATATTATTGTGCGCAGTGCTGGCTGGATGCCTCGTGGCCACGGGCTGCAAGCAGGACGACTATATGGAATATCCGGCGGATCTGGCATCGGTGCGCTTTGTTTACCCGTCGTGGGGCAACGACAGCATTGTCTATTCGTTTGCCTTGCATCCGAACGTCAGCTCCGACGTGGTGAAAATTCCCGTCAAGCTCATTGGTTATGCCTCCGACGCCGACCGCGAGATAAGCATTGAGCCCGTGGCGGAAAGCAGCACGGCAAGACTGGGCACCGACTATGCGATAGAACGGGCCGTGATAGCGGGAGGTGCCTACGACGACAGCATCAGCATCCGCGTGAACAAAACGGCGACACTCGACAATGGCGACTTGGTGGCCACATTCAAGCTGACCGAAAACGCCTTCTTTGCCGAGGCACCAATCAACTACGCCCAGTTCCGCCTCATTCTCACCAACCAGCTGTCGGAGCCCACAGGATGGCCGTTCGGCGACTACAGCGTCATTAAGCACAGGTTCGTAATACAGACCATCGGCATTGCAACGGGCTACGAGACGTGGAGCGCAAGCGACGTAATACGCTACCGCCGCATCCTGACAGAGGCTCTCTACGAATACAACAAGGCTCATCCCGACAATCCGCTCAGGGACGAGAACGGCATGCTGATTTCCTTCGCTTAACTCAAAATGGAAAATATCATGAACTTCAAATATCTATCCGCGTCGTTGGTCGCAATGGTTGCGGCTACGCTCACCTCCTGCTACAGCGACGACGGCAATTATGACTA
Organism: uncultured Prevotella sp.; assembly: GCA_964616945.1. Taxonomy (GTDB): domain Bacteria; phylum Bacteroidota; class Bacteroidia; order Bacteroidales; family Bacteroidaceae; genus Prevotella. The sequence goes on from CAZTUD010000057.1 coordinate 10,530, forward strand.
CACGAGGCTTCCCGACATAAAAATCGAAATGGAAAGCCAGTATTACGTAACCCAGTTTGACACGCTCAACATTCCTGTCAACGTTGACCTTGACGGCGACGACGCAAGCAACTATGAGTATTCGTGGAGACTGTGGTCGAACGAGATAAAGCGCAGCGACTACCGTAAGACCATTGCCGACACCCGCGATCTGGCGTTCAAGGCCGACGAGCTGGCGGGCTCGTACACGCTCGTGCTCACCGTGCACAACAAGACGACAGACGTGAACACCTACAAGCAAGCCTCGCTGAGCGTGCAGGGGGCGTTGACCGAGGGCTGGATGGTGCTGCACGAAAAGGATGGGGTGACCGACTTTGACCTCATCATGACCCCATTCTTCTCAAATCGCGTAAAGGAAGACGAGGTGGTGAGAAACGTTTACCAAATGAACGGCGAACAGCTGCAAGGCAAGGGACGCTGCATTGGAAGTTACATTGACACGCAACGCCAATACGTGACCATACTCACCGACAAGGGCGGTGCGAAACTGGAGGCCACGACAATGCAAAAGGCCTTTGACATGGCAACCCTCATGCCTGACGTCACATCGTTCAACCCACAAAGTTACGTCTATTATTCGTATCGCGGCACGGCACGGGCGCAAGGCTTCGACGCAATAATAAACGACGGCAAACTGTATTTCTACAATGTGTTCGGCTCGCGCAACTTCACGTCATATACAGAGCCGATACAGAAAGACGGCCTGACTTACACGGCTTCGCCATACGTGCCGAAATACATCTGGGCATCATACTATGGCATGGGCATAATAATCTACGACGAGCAAAACGGCAGATTTCTTTATGTTGACAAAAACTACGCCCTGGCCGAGATGCCCGACGCAAGCACGGCGGCGTTCGACTGGAACAACATGCACGCCCACTTGCGCTACATGGAGACCGGCTTCAACAACCACGACTTCGGATTGTTCGAGGATTGGGACACCCACAAGCTCACCCTATATGAGTTCAATTTCGACGAGAAACGGCTCGACAGGGCAATCTTGAAAAAATATCCAGCCGACGCAGCCGATGGTCTCGCCGACGCGAAATATTACGCGATAGGTGAGCGTGGCCCTATATTCTACTATGCCGACGACAGGAACATCCGCTTGTTCGACTATTCAGGAAGCGGAACATCGAGCGTCGCCTACACGCTCGCCAACGCAAACGAGAAGATTACGGGGATAAAAATCCTAAAGCCCTGCGCAAGCTTCAGCCGGACAGTGAAAATAAATCACGACTACAACAACCGCGTGATTTTCATCTCGACCTACAATGCCGCGTCGGGCGAGGGGAAAGTTTACATGTACTATTTCAACGAAAGCAACGGACAAATAGACCTCGCCTCAGAAAAAGTGTTCGGCGGTTTTGGCGAAATACTCAGTATGGATTATAACTGGCCCAAGTACGGCACTTGATGTTTTGGCAGCCGGCATCTTTTTTCTCCAGCTCACATAATAAAAGATGCCGACTGCCGTTTATATGAAAAATCAACTGGCAAAAACCTTTACAAAAGAAATGACAAAAATGCTGCTTACTGTGCTGTTTGCCGTGTTCGCATACACAGGCTTCAGCCAACCGCCCCTGCGTGTGTCCGACAAAGCCCTGTCCAAGCGAAAGGCGCAGACTACCGCCGACACCATCAAGACACGTTTCCTCGCCGACATTCGGCTGAGAACCGACACGATTATGCGTACACGCAACATCCGTGAGGCGGGGCACGACATGAAGCTCCATTGGCAGGTGTTCGGCGATGAGCCTGCCGACGGACGCTCGCTGTGGATTTCGCTGCATGGCGGAGGCGGAGTGCCCACAATGTACAACACCCAGCAGTGGCACAACCAATGGCAGCTGTACCAGCCAAAGGAGGGCGTTTACCTATGTCCCCACTCGCCCGTGGACGCATGGGACATGTGGTGCCAGCCGTTCCTCGACCTTTTCTACCACGACATCATCCTAATGGCCGTGAGCCACTTCAACGTCAACCCAAACAAAGTTTACATTCTCGGCTATTCGGCGGGGGGCGACGGCGTGTGGCGAATGGCCCCGCGCATGGCGGACACGTGGGCGGCTGCCTCGATGATGGCGGGGCATCCCGGCGACGTGCGCCTGGAAAACCTGCGCAACCTGCCGTTCACGATATGGTGTGGGGAACTTGACGCCGCCTACGACCGCAACAAGCTCGACACCTACCGCATAACGCAGATGGACTCACTTCACCGCACCGACCCCGACGGCTACGTCTTCGAGGGGCACATCGTGAAAGGAATGCCGCACTGGATGAACCGCGCCGACACGGCGGCAATAGCATGGATGGCCAAGTATCAGCGCAACCCATACCCCAAGAAGATTGTGTGGCAGCAGGAGGAAGTGCTGCGCAAAGCTTTCTATTGGCTTGAGGCGCCGCAGGACGAACTCGCGCGCTACAAGCAGGTGCGCCTCCACGTTGACGGCAATACCATTACCATTGACCGTTGCGACTACAGCTCGCTCACGCTTTGGCTAAACGACGACATTGTGAACCTTGACAAAAAAGTCAAGGTGGTTGCAGACGGCAAAGTCGTGTTCAACAAGCGCGTGCCGCGAACGTCGCGCAACCTTTACGAGAGCCTACGCGACCGTGAGGACACCAGCTATTGCTTTCCTGCAAAAA